>NZ_JARWKW010000008.1:0-255243 GCF_047445855.1 Rhizobium sp. BR 250 | reverse complement strand
GGTTCCAGCACCACCGTCGCCGGCAGATCGATCTCTTCCGCCTGGCGGCGGGCAAAGAAACGGAAATCCTCGTTGGTGATCACCAGCGGTTCGGAATAAAGCCCCTTGTCGCCCACCCGCTTCAACGTCTGCTGATAGGTCGAAAGATTGCCGACCAGCGGCTGGAACTGCTTGGGCAACTGATCGCGCGATACAGGCCAAAGCCGCGAGCCGGCGCCGCCAGCAAGAAGAACCGGCGTGATCTTTCGAGCGTATGTGTTCAACATGAAACCTCTCAACTTTCTATCGCCCCTTAACTTTCCTGATATCGAACGTGAGGTGACGCTTCAAATGCGTGATAGAGCTTTCCACAGCGAATAGAAACAACCTAGTTTTTGGTTGATGAACCGATGACTTCCGAAGTTTTCACGGGTGATGAGCGCATTTGACAAGGGTTCAGAGCCACCTGTATAAGCCGCCCACATCTCTCCGCCCCGCGCCAAAAGTTAAGGGTTTAAAGCGGGGCGTGTCCCCAGTGTGGGTGATTTGGTAACGCTGCATCGGCGTCAACTGCCACTTGGTGGGGCATGAGGATATGTCTGCAAGATGACTGAAGTTTTTTTCGATCTTTCCGAACTTTTTTTAAATTCAGGCGTAAAATTTAAGTATTATGGTATCTCCAGAACTGTGATGGAGGTCGCTTATGAACTGACAAAATTGAATCCCAAAGTCCGATACGTCATATATTCTCCGTATCATGGTCGGTTTTTTGAAGTTTTTCCTAGGGTTGGAGACGCATCACCGACCGGCGTGCTGGACCACAATCTTCCTCCTTCGGCTACCCCCCTTCGGTTGCGCCAAAGCCTCTTCAACAATAACCCCGTCAAATCTTCCGTTTATTGGGCAATTCGAAAGGTCGTCGATTTCAGAAACCGGCGGCGATGGGCTACGGTCCCGGATGGTTCAGCTAAGGAAGTCGATCTCTCCGGTCATGTGCTGATCTCCTTGGGCAGGCCGAAGATTATGTCCGACTATCTGGCCGCTCTTGAAGCACGTGGAACAAACGTGATCTTTGTCCCACTTCTGCACGATATGATCCCGTTGCATGATTTCACGCATAGGAATCAATTCTCTTTCCCGAAGAATTTTCTGCACGACAATCAGGTGGCGATTAAAGCATCGTCACTCATTCTCACGAATTCGGAATTCACAGCTCGTGAGGTTCTGCATTTTTCGGAGAAAGGCGTGTTGCCGCCTGTATCAAAGGTCATTGCCGTGCCACTTTGCAACGAGTTGCGCCCGACCTCAGAGCCCATAGAGAAGCGCGGGCCGTCCGGACGCTACATCTTATGCGTGGGAATCTATAACGGCAGGAAAAATCTGGAATGCGTAGTTGAGGCCATGATGTCCCTTCACGAGCGGGGAATGGACGTCCCCAATCTCGTGTTGGCTGGTGCGAGACGTAAACGTGTGGAGAAATTTCTAAAGAATAAGCGATTTCTGCCTCTGTCCACAAAGTTTCATTTCGTACTCAATCCGAACCAGGCCGAACTGGCGGAATTGTATAAGCGTGCATTTGCGCTTGTTCTCCCCAGTCGGATGGAAGGTTGGGGCTTGCCCATAAGCGAGGCATTATGGTGCGGAACACCTGCACTGGCGGCGGACGTTCCGGCGCTGAGAGAGGCAGGGGGCGACCTAGCGCGCTATTTCGACCCGGAAAAGCCGGACGAGTTGGCGGATGTTTTGGGTGAGTTGTTGGGGAATCACGCAGAGTACGAAGCTCTGCGTCTTGAGATCGCTGAACGGAAACCCTCTATGCGGACATGGTACAATGTCGCATCTGAAATACTTTCAGGAGTGAAAAATACGCTTTTAGCGACTTGAGGCGTTTCGGATATGGCGTTGGCAACGGATATCTGTGCGTTGAGAGAAAAGGACTCGGTAAATACCGACAAATATCATAGAAGAGGTTGCTGTCTGCGCATTTTTTGGAATTCGTGCTGGCATGTAACGTAGGATGACCAGAAGATCTGGGTTGATTAGATTACAGGTGGAATATGAAAAAGGCGTTGGTAACCGGATTAACTGGCCAGGATGGAGCCTATCTTTCGCAGTTTTTGCTGGAGAAGGGTTATGAAGTATACGGCTTGGTGCGCCGCTCCAGTACCGCAGATGTCAATGATACTAGGCTGAAGTGGCTGAATATCGACAGGCATGTTCGTTTTATTGATGGAAATCTTACAGATCTCTCCAGCATAATTCGGATTATGCGTGAAGTGCAGCCCGACGAAATATACAATCTGGGTGCGCAATCATTTGTGAAGTCTTCCTGGAACCAGCCGCTGCTGACAGGGCAGGTGACCGGCATCGGTTGTGCAAACATGTTGGAGGCGACGAGACTTGAGGCGTCGGGTGCGCGCTTTTATCAGGCTTCCTCTTCTGAGATGTATGGCCTCATTCAGGAGGCGATGCAGAACGAGACGACGCCGTTTTATCCGCGTTCCCCTTATGCTGTTGCGAAGCTTTACGCGCACTGGATGACGGTAAACTACCGTGAGAGTTTCGGTTTGCACGCCTCCAGTGGTATTCTGTTCAATCATGAATCGCCGCTGCGTGGGATCGAATTCGTAACCCGCAAGGTTACAGACGGTGTGGCCAGAATTAAGTTGGGGCTTCGCGACGAGCTACGCCTCGGCAACATTGATGCGAAGCGTGACTGGGGTCACTCCAAGGACTATGTCCGTGCAATGTGGCTGATGTTGCAGCAGGAAATCCCGGATGACTATGTTGTTGCAACAGGGCGAACGGTTACCGTTCGAGATATGTGCAAGATCGCTTTCGGGCACGTTGGGCTGAATGTTGATGATTATCTCGTAATCGATCCGGAGCTGTTCCGCCCGGCTGAGGTTGACGTACTTCTTGGTAATCCCAAGAAAGCAAAAGAGAAGCTTGGTTGGGAAGCCACAATCACGCTTGAAGAAATGATTTGTGAAATGGTTGATGCGGATATCAGTCGGCTTTCGAAGTGAATATGGCGCAGCAAAATTCTGTCTCTAATCCCCGTATCTTGATAACGGGCGCGAATGGATTTGTTGGACGTTGGCTGCGGGAGGAATTACAAAAAGTCCTCCCGCCGGCCGCTCAGATAATTTCCACCTTCAAGGGAGGTGGAAATGATGTTGCCGCTCAGTCGCAAGGAACTGAGGTCTCAATTGCGTTGGACATTGAAGACGAAGAGGCTGTCGCACACGTTATAGAGACCTGGCGACCGACCGTGGTTATACATTTGGCTGCGGTCTCTCATGTATTGGAAGCCTCTGCTTCTCCGAAACAGACATTTGCCGTCAATCTTAACGGAACGATTGCGCTGGCATGTAGTGTTCGCAAATTTTGTCCTGACGCCCTGTTCATAAATATCGGGTCGTCTGAGGTTTATGGGAGCAGCTTTATCGGTACGACAAGGCCTTTGGACGAGGAAACGTTACTTGCTCCGACAAATGTCTATGCAACGTCAAAAGCGGCGGCAGATCTCTTCATTGGCCAGATGTCGAAGAATGGGCTGAATGCTGTTCGATTTCGACCATTTAACCATACCGGGCCGGGGCAGGCGGAAAACTTCGTAGTGTCGGGTTTCGCGGCGCAGATTGCACGGATTGAAAAAGGTTTGCAACCACCGATCATCAAGGTTGGGAATCTTGAAGCGCAGCGTGATTTTACGGACGTCAGAGATATAGTCTCGGCTTATGTGGCGGCGGCCCTTCTGCCTCCAGAGAGATTTAAGGACGGCGTGATCTTAAATCTATCCTCCGGAACCGCGCGCCGAATTGGAGATATTCTACACAGTCTGCTGGCAATGTCCCAGGTCAAGATTCAAGTCTTGGAAGATCCTGCTCGAATGCGAGCGAGTGAAGTGAGCTATGTGGCAGGGAGTTCGGCCAAAGCTGGTCATCTTCTCCAATGGTCGCCGCAAATTCCCTGGGAAACAACGTTACGTTCGGTTTTGGATTATTGGCGAGCGAGTGACTAAACTCAGGCCAGTCACGAGATCGATTGGATTGATATGCGCTCCAAATACATGGATCTTGGATTGGCTGTGGTATATCGAAAAAAGAACCGGTGTTGCCCTGCAGTCATCGCCAGTCTCATTGAATTTTGAGGTTTGCGCGTTGCCATTTATACTCTGCAGGCTGTAAAGCTTTCAGGCGAGTTGGTCTTATGCTCTTTACTTGCCTGAAAGAGGGGATCTTAAATTTCCTCCATGGAAAGCACCAAGCGACAAAGAGTGATTTTGCTATATGGGCAATTTTACTTTGATTCCAAGATGATTTTGGGGACGTTATGTCTAGTGGCAGTGAAAGAATGCGCGTATTTTTCGATATATCCAGCCTTGTGTCGTATGTTTCGAAAATAGATCGATACTCCGGAATTCAACGAGTTCTCGTAAATATAATAACGGAGCTTGGAAACAGGGCGTCGGACGCGGAGTTTTATTTGTGTTTCCACGAAGGCGTGGGAAAAAAATACGTTTGCGTATCTTTCGACGATTTTGACGTCGCTAATTTCGATGACCCACGGGCGCTTCGAGGTGCTTTGAATATTGGAAAATCAAAGAGCGCGGCAGATATTGATGTAATTTCAAAATATAAGTCGAGCGCTGCGAAATATTACTTCCATCGAACGAGACTGGATATCCTGGCTTTCCTCGGCTCGAAGAGTTCGTTTCTCAGATACAACATAACGCCTGAGCGTTGGCTGGAAATGCGCTTTCCCAAGGATGGAAAGGCTCGGAGGGATACGGTAAGAAAGAGTTTTCTGGCCATGTGTCGTCCTGGAGATGCCTTGGTCAATCTCGATAGTTCGTGGTTGCCTTTACATGAAAGAACATTTTCCGCCGCCAAGGAAAAAGGCGTAATATGCTATACGCTTGTCTATGATCTGATTCCCATTTTGCTGCCGCAGACGACTCATGGGATGATGCCTCTCATCTTTCATAAATGGCTGGCAAACAGCGTCGAGTACACCTCGAAATACCTCTGTATCAGTAATGCTACGAAAAAGGATCTACAGGATTTTTTGGCTAAGTACGGTTTCGAACGCGAGGTCGAAGTCTTGTCCTTGGTACAGCAGGGAATAGATAAAAAAATCTCTCCCACAGCCTTGGGACCTATGTCCACGCGAGTTAACAAGGATGCGTATCCGTGGCTGTATGAAGTGGCCGAAATTTCTGACGATGTACGCAATGTGGCGACTGTTCCCTATGTTCTATGTGCCGGAACAATTGAGGCACGGAAAAATGTATGGCGCATCGCTCAGAGCTGGCAGCGCTTGCTTCAAGAAGGGAACTACGACCTTCCACGGCTTGTGTTCGCCGGTAGAAAGGGCTGGCACATTGAGGCGTTCGAAAATTTCCTGAAAGGTTCGGGTAATCTCGATGGTTGGATTCAGGTAGTCGAAGCGCCCAGCGACGCTGAGTTGGCGTTCCTATACAGGAACTGCAAATTCTCGATTATGGCAAGTCTTTACGAGGGTTGGGGACTGCCCGTCGGAGAGGCGCTTGCCTATGGGAAAACGGCAGTCGTTGCCAATAATAGCTCTCTGCCGGAGGTTGGTGGCGAGTATGTCGAATATTGTGATGCAGCTTCGATTGAGAGTATTGCTGCTGCTTGTCGTCGCCTTATCAGGGATCATCAGCGCCTCCAGGAGTTGGAAAAGAGTATTTCCACTGCGAAGATGCGCAATTGGGAGGAGGTATGTAGCGACTTGCTCAATATTTTGGGGCTTTCTGGTAAAGCCGTAAACTAAAGAGGTTCGTTCTTTTTATTTGGCAGATTGATTTTATGTTGGAGGTTTCTGTGGATGTGAGTTCTTATGTGGCGGCATTGTATCACGGTTTGCTTGGTCGCGCACCGGATATTGCCGGCCTTCAGCATTTTACTGCCGTCGCCCAACAGGACGGATTGTCTGAAGTCGTCACGGCGCTGGTTGGAAGTGCGGAGTATCAGCGTCGCCAAGCAGAGCAAACACGGCCGATGCCTATAGAGCTTCCCTCCCTGGATCGTGAACTCGTGATTGTCGATGTGGGTGCCCAAAAGCTGGCGAGTGAGGAACATATCTATACTCCTCTTCGAAAATCAGGGATATCGCATAGATGTATTGGTTTTGAGCCTCTGGAGCATAGACGCGCTGAAATGATGGCGGATGATCCCGAGTTGCAGCTTTTTCCCGATTTTATCGGAGATGGAAGCTCACAGACATTCTATATTAATAATGATGATGCGACTTCGTCATTACTACCCCTCAACAGTGACCTTAATGCCCACCTAGAGCATTTAGAGACGCTTGAAACGGTTGACGCTCAACTTGTTTCGACCTCAACACTGGACAATGTTTTGCGCGATGTGCCCGTCGTCGATTTTCTGAAATTGGATATCCAGGGGATGGAATTGCGAGCCCTGAAGGGCGGCATGGAAATTTTAGAGCGTACGAATGTTATTCATTGCGAGGTGGAGTTTGCTCCGATTTACAAGGATCAACCTCTCTTTTCCGATGTTGAGTTATTTTTAAGGGAACGTGGCTTTACGTTTGTCGACTTCACTGCGGAGTGCCGATACGCTTACGTGGGGCAGAGTTTTAAAGAGCGCCTTGGTTGGGGAGATGCCGTTTTCTTCCGCGCTGGCGCAAATGGTCGTGACAGTATTGCGCAGGCTACGATAGCGACATACGTGTATGGTAAAAATGGTTTGGCTGAACGTCTCTTGGCTAACCGGTTTTTGTAATTGTAGCTCTGGTTTGGCTAGTACACTTTTGGCTTGGTGCTGCCTGTGTGTGATCTTGCTTTTTTCGAGTTGGTCGGGTTGGCTAGAGTTTTTCCCTCGTACGCAAAAAACTCCAGCCAACGCCTGTTCAGTTTGAATGGATCAGATCAGCGGCAGAAATGGAATTTTCTGCTGCATAATCGGTTCGTTCAAATGAATGATCGGCGCAATTCAAACAAGACCCACACTTTCACGAGAGATGGTTGCTAGCGCTTTTCATTCGGCATAGTTCACGGCGATTGGCTGAACTGGAACAGAGTCCGCCCTGAATGGGACACCACTTGTTTTCGGATTACCCGCGCCTGCTGTCTAAGCAAGTTATCAAAGTTATCCGCATCATAGTCTGGAAAGATGTCCTCTCTCAGCGCCAGCATCTTCTGAACTGTTGGATCTGATTTTGGAACAAATTCGACTACACCTGTGGGCGCAATGGACAGCAACCATTCGATAAAGGATGCCAATGGGACGTTATGCGCGATCGCAAGATGGTGTTCAAATGCTAGAGCCAAAACTCCATCTGCACGGAAGCGCTGACTAAAGCTGCTCCGTTCTTGATTCATCCAGCCCTGATTGGGTGACGGGTTGCGGGCGTCGAGAAATAGTGGCGTGAAGCTGAGTTTCTTCGTCAGTGCCGTATGATAGGCCTGATCAATCGCTTGCACATCGAAATCAAACCCAATCACGCTTCGGGCGCCCGCTGCTAACGCTCGTTCAGAATATTCTCCGGTGTTGCAGCCTAGATCGATAACCGAACGTGGCTGCGAATCCGCGACATATGCCGAGACAAATTGATGCTTCGCTTCGCGTTCAGCATCGTTATAGGTATTGGTGAGGGAGTAATCCGCCCACACGGTCTTCCGCTTATCCCCGGGAACAAGCGATGAAATCCACTTTCGTAGTTGTCGAAGCATCCCAACAAAGGCCTGTTTTGGCAACTTTTTTCCGGCGATGGAAATCTTCGTCGCATCACCAGATGTTCCTGACTGAAAGCGATTTTGCAGTACAACGTTAGTTAGCGTGTTCCAAGAAAGCTTCCTGCGCGTCGGAAGTATCGCTGCCATATCCGCTACTGACACACCCTCCATCGAGCCCCGGTACCATGCGTTATGGGGACGGCCGACATAAGCACGGAGAAGCAAGGGATTGAGGAATTGCTCGCAGAACTGGCGATGCGCACTCCAAAATTCTCCATCGCGGTAGGGGCGGATAGAGAGATGGTCAATAAAGACGGGAGTAACACCGCGAAATTGCACATTGTATGCTGTCGCGTCCGTCAATGTGAAGTCACGTTGCAGAAGATAGAGATGCAGATCGATATGAAACACCGCCGCTGCCTTCAGCAACTCGAACGACCATTCATAGGGATATGTGATCCACTGCAGACGCTCGATCTCCAGCGTATATCTGTCGGTGCCACCACCTGGACACTCCTTGAGAATAGGGACCAGCCATCCCTTTTCTGACAAGTCTTGAAATATCTGCGCATCGCGCGCGGCCTCGTAGCCGCTGGTGCCGAATTCAGTTACTGTACGGTATAAACGCCCGTTGAGCTCGAAAACGTGTCCTGCCGGATCCCGAAACGATCCAGGCACTTGCGAGCCCTCACCAATTAATACATCGACCATTTGATTATCTGTCGTCTTCTGTCTGGTCAGGCTTCTTTCCGGTAAAAAACGATTTCACCCGTTGAAGATATATCGATCCTGTCGCGAGCGCGACAGCTGCGCCCCCGAGTATTGCCTGCAATACAATGCTACCGGTACCCGGGTCCAAATAGGCATGAGCGTTGCTGGTAAGCGACATCAAGAAAAGACAGATGACGCATGGAAACGTTACGATTTTCACGGAATAACCCTCTCGGTGTTGATCATGCCGGAGTTTACCGCCCAAGGTTAAAGGTGTCTGTCACCAAACTGTCACACAACCGCAACGAAGGGTTATTGCCCAGAGGTCAATCTTCAGCCGCAAGTAAATTGGGGGATTTTCCCCTAGTCAGTCAGCGAAATGGAGCGGATGCCAACACCGAGTTTTCGGTCATCGACCGACATCTCCAACTCAAGGGGTGACCTGACGTTTGATGGACGAAACTCTAAGCCTACAACGGACTCTCCTGCCTCAACCGGCACCGACAGATCACGAACATTCTCCTCGGGTGTAAAACGTACCTGAGTTAAGTATTCACCGTTCTTGTAAATCGATACGATCTGCTCCGGCAGGATTTTTGATGAGACAAATCCTGTCATCGAAATTTTCAGAGATGAGGGCTGTCCATCATCTGCAATACGAATTGTGACATATGGTCGTTGAGAAATCGACCAGACTCCCCATTCTTCCGGCTCACCCCATCCCGTCGCGACACAGGGACAATTGGCATCACCGACATTGCCTATCGTGTTTCCGCGCTGGAGAGCGCGTGAATCAGACCAAGATGTGTGTGAGAACATGTTACCGGAAACCATATACCTCCTGAGGTTAGGTATCGATTCCAAGTACCAGAAGCGATGTTCCCACTGATATTCGTTGTAAATACGAGTTCGCGGAGCGACATCATGCCCGAGCGCAACGCCGTTGCTGGTCGTACAGTCACCGGTCATGTCACATATTGACCGGGCCAAATCACCGATATGTGCGTCCTTGACGTCATTCCGCATTTCACCTCGAGCCTGTAGAGGTTTGATCGCCAGCGTTGGGTTGGCCGCGCCGACCAATAGTGCGATTGAACCTTCTGATGGGCGACGGCTCGGGATCGAGTAAACACTTCCATGATCAGACATGACCACGAGTACTGTGTTATCGTATATCTCTTCAGATTTCATCCGATCAAGGAGAGAGCCTAAATTGCGCAGAGCACAGTGGGCTTGGCTCTCGGCAACGTCTCTATTGATTGGCTGCTCTTTGCCCAGATACATGCATGCATCGTTGATGACGAAAGGCGGATGTGTGCTAAAAAGATGGAGGAATTTAACAGTTGGCTTTGGTGATGATACCGCGACGCTGGAAACCATTTCCCGCAGAAGATCATTTCCTTCGACAGCGCGCTGAACAGAAGTTTCTCCGAAGAGCCACTTTTGCGTGAGCCAAGCACCGTCGTTATATGTCGCACGCTTAAAAGCTAGAGGTGCGATACGGAAGATTGCCAGATCGAACACACGAGTTGCTTCCATCCGGAGAGCCGTTGGATCACCACCGAGCAGAGCCTTTGCAGTCTCACATCTTACATCTCGGGGACAAACGGTCGTGATTGGATTGACCAGGAGACCGTCATACCCATTGTCGGTCAGTTTAGAAAGGAACGATTGCTCTCCAACCGCACGCTGGAAAAAATCGGAAAGCCTGGTTGCCGGATCAAATGTCAGGCCTGAATGGATGGTCGGTATTGAAAGATATGTCGTGGGTGCGGCCCCAACGGTATTCGGATAAAAAGTGAATCCTTCAAATTTTTCCTGCAGTGCACGGTCTTTTTCTAGAATGGATTCAAAGACGTCCGATTGAAGTGAATCGAGAAGCACCACGAGCACGTTTTTCTCGCGATGAAAGGATCCGAGCCTCTCCACATCTTTACCGTGGATGCTCACATACGAATGAGAAATCGAAACCGCTTGCCATCCCATCTGGAGGATGAAGACGGAAAATATCATCGTCATCACTCTAGGGCGTTTCCAACATATATAATAAACGAATAGCGCAATGATCATTGATACCACTGCATCAGCTATCACTCGGGATGGCGGGATATCGACGGTCCACCCAGCCGCATCCAGGTCTCCAAAATTTACTGTCTGAAAAGTTCCGTGCGCCCAAGCATACGTGGCGCAGACAGCCAGGATACACGACCAAATTTTGGCTAACTTGTGGGGAAGTATGAAGAAGGGAAGCCCTACTACAACCAGCGAAATAAGCGCCGGCAACGCGAACTCTATAAGGATGTTTGCGAATGGATAACTGAACTCGCGTTCATTCGGGCCATAAATCAGAGTTGGCAAGCCGACGAAAAGAACGACGACAAAAAGTGACGCTGCCGATAAATTTAGATATCGATATTCTTTCAATGCATTAGTCTCCAACTCGCTTAAACGCGTTAGCTATGCTGGGGAGACAATGCAACCCGGCGGACGGAATGCCGCATAGATATGCACAAGCGGATGCGATGTAGCTTAGTGGGGAACTCCACAATATGACGATCGTTCGATCGGAGCCTGGGAATGCGATTATTGAGCTTTCGCAATTGCTTTTTGGAGCTGTCTTTCAAAAAGACTGCCGCCGGGAAAGCATAGGGCAATTTTAGTGCGCTCTCGTTAAATCTTCCCTCCTATACGAGAAGGGAAGATTTTGATCGTAACCCGAATATTTTATTTTATATGATTTCAACTTCGGGGAAGGGGAAAATAAATTTTCCTCCGTCGGTTAGATACTGCTTCTCGCGACGAAGAATGCTGTCCTTGAAATGCCAAGGCAGAACGAGGAAGTAGTCTGGCTTCATCGCTTTCGCCTCTGCTTCGGAGATGATCGGTATATGTGTTCCTGGCGTAAATTTACCGAATTTCTCTTTATTCACTTCCGCAATTGCCGGAATTTCCTTGGAAGTAAGGCCGCAGAACTGAAGTACCACATTTCCTTTCGTAGAAGCGCCGTATCCCAATACCGTTTTCCCATCGGCTACTAGGCTACGAATAAGGCGACTCAAATCATCGCGATGGCGGAAAACTCGCTCCTCAAAATCGCGATAAGGACGCGGCGTGGATAGGCCCATCTTGTCTTCTTGTTCAAGAAGCCAGTTGATAACCGCATCGTTTCGTTTCAGCGTCTTGTTGGAAATCTTGCCAGCCGTCACGGCGAAGCTGCCACCGTTCACGCTGTTCATGACAACGTCAATGACGCGAAGGCCGGCAGCCGAAAGAATCTTTTCAACAACCTGAAGAGAGTAATACTCAATGTGCTCGTGGCAGATGGTGTCGTAAGAATTCAAGCGCAGCATCGATGGCATATAGCTTTGTTCGAAATGCCATATCCCATCGTCTGCCAGAACCTGTTCGATCTCCCGAGCGAACTTTATCGGATCTTCCAGATCATAAAACATTGCGATGGAAGTGATAATCTTCGCCGGGCGATCCGTCAGTGTCTTATAAGCCTGAGCGCTAAAAAACTCCGGAACAAAGCGAATTTCCTCCGGATAGAAAGATGCAAATTTGCCGGCGGTTGGATCAATGCCGAAACGCTTTAGACCAGGTGTTGAATAGGCTTTCAACGTCGTGCAATCATTGCTGCCGATATCAAGGATTACCTCACCGGGGGCCGGCGATGCGAGACGCTCAAGATAGGCGACCTTCGCACCCAGATGGTCTACCATCGATTGGTTCAGGCCCGAACGATAACCATAGTTGTCACCATACATCTCCGAGGAGTCGTAGGAATGCTTTAATTGAAGCAAACCGCTGGAAGGGCTCCATACCAGCTCCAAAGGCCCTTTCGTTACTTCCTCTTCTTTCGTGGCCGGAAAAACGCCTGTCAGAGCTTGTTCGCCGAGGTTTAATACGGATACTAAATCCTTTTGTCCCCCCACTCGGCATTTATCGATTTCGCTATAAGCTGTCATTCTAAGCTCCTTCATGCATTTCTGATATTGTGTGCAAATACCGTGGAAACGGGCTTGGATGCACACGGTACATTGTTGGAAGATGCGGTTGTATAGGTTTCAACCAATTCTGCACGCATCTGTTTGAATTCTTGTAAGTGCTTGAAACGCCTAACAAAGCGCTGTGGATCGAAATATGCCCCGTTGTCAAGTGGGTCATTCGTGAGGATTTCTGTAAAAAAGTGTTTTGCTCCTGGAAGAGTATGGATTCGCCAGCGATCCATCTCGCCGCTATCTGCACCTCTCCATTCTGCTACTTCGTAAACTTCCGGGATGCGCTCAAGAATCCATAGGGGCGCATATTTCATCCACGAAACGTTGAGATTAACGACGAGTGCCGGTTTTCCCAACCACACACCTTTTGTATCCATCATGTGATTAAGGACATAAAAAGTGGTCGGAATAGCTGTCAACATGGTCGAGAATGGTCTGCCATCGGTGTTTTGCGAGTACGCATTGATTGCGTGATCCCGTCGGAAAACCAAGGTGTAAATGGCGGTAAAGAAATTTTCATTACGCGTACAAATATCCTTGATCAGTCCGATCCTGTCATCCTCTGGCGGCACAATTGGCGTCGAGTTTTGGAAAAACTCTTCAAAATCTGTAATTTTTCGTGCGTCTTCGAGATGCGTATAGGCATAATTTAGATAGACGAGCCCGATATCTGGCTCTTTATCAATTGCAGCGAGAACTCGCTCTACGGCATCGGGATATATCAGATCGTCGTCGCCGAGAATCCAGATGTATTCACCGTTAGCGTGGTTTGCCGTAACGCGAAGATTACCGAGCATGCCCACATTTTCGGGGTTGCGGCGATAGGTAAAGTCGGGCCGAGACAGATAGGGCTGCACCACTTCGGGTGTGTGATCGGTTGAGGTGTTGTCGCAGACAAAGAATTCAACACCCTTCAGAGGCTCAGGGTAGAGCCGAGCCCAGTTCTTGAGGTTGACCGCCAGCCATTCCGCCCTGTTATATGTGCTTATGCAAATTGAAAGCTTGGGGCGCGGCTTCAAAAGCATAGCGCTGGTCCGCTTCGAAATTTCGCGGGCATCAGAGGCTTCAGCCAGGGATGGAGGTATGCATATGTCAGCGAGTTGTTTTGCTACATTGAATGCATAATCTCTCCAGCTCGTGACAGGTGAAGTGATTGCTTCGGTTGTAAGCCTGTCTCTCGTCTCAGGGTCACACATTTCGACGATTGCGTCGGCAATTTTCCGCGCGTCGCTGACATCCACTGTCAAGCATCCTGCATTGGCCACCTCAGCCATCGCGCCGGAATTGGCACATATGCAGGGCTTTCCGAGCCAAAGGCTTTCAACAATGGGAAGGCCATAGCCTTCTTCAATCGAAGGATACACTGTAAAGTCACACTCGGTCAGAAGCTGGTGCAACTTTTGATCGTTGGCATCCTGATCCCAGACAATATCCGTTTGACCATCGATCGCTTCTCTGAACTTGTCGCCGTAGGTACTCGTATCCTCACGCCCAACTATAACGAGCCGGAGGGGGCAGGGCGCGCGCGTTCGAGCCAGTTTAAAGGCTTCAACAAGTTTGAGATGGTTTTTCCGCGGTTCTATGGTTCCGACGCTCAAAATGGTCAGGCTTCCGTCCGCGGATGTTTGCGGAGGCACAACCTGTTTCACACGGGGCGTTTCCGGGAATTCATTTGGCAGCAATATTGGGCGCACCCGGAAATCTATCCCGGATGGGCGTTCCATGTCTGCCCCCAGAAACGATAGAAAATCCTGCGCGCTATGATTTGAAATCGGGAGAACGGCGTCATATGCCGCCAGTACCCTCATGTATGCGGCGTGGGCCTGGGCATAGTGCTCCGGGTAGATCTCCGTCATTTTCCACGGGATTGCGTCATAAAAAACTGCGGCTGCTTTCAATCCGCCGTTTTGCGCGGTTTTTAGAATAGCCATCTGATCGTCGGGTGAGAAGTTTAGCGGCAATTCGGGCATGATGAACCAGCCGTATTCCACTCCCTGCGGCTCTTCCCATTCCCCCCAGTCACCGACTTTGGGGCCGTTCCACTCAGCCAGATGCGTCAGGTCGTCAGCATTTGCAGGTATGAATTTTCTGGCTGTGACATCCCATTTTACCGGCACGACATCGGCTCCATTTTCACAAAGAGCACGCGCAAGCTGTCGTGTAACGCGTTGTATTCCGGTGTTTTTGGGGAATGAGACTGTCGAGTCGACCCAGAAAAACACCTTGCCTCTTTGGGCCCACGGAACAGCAAAGCGTGCTATGTTGTTCAGAATACCCGCTGCGTATTGGTCCCAGTTGGAAATTTCCCGGCTGACGGCCTCATCTACGAGTTTTTGCCGAAGCTCCTGATTTTCAATAAGCTTCTTAAGGGCGCCGCCTATCTTCTTCGGGCTGGTAACGTCGATGGTTACACAGCCTCCTCCCTGCGCTACTTCAGCCATAGCACCGAAATTAGCGCATATACAGGGCTTGCCATACCAGAGACTTTCCAGAATAGGCAAGCCAAAGCCTTCCTCTTTCGAGGGGAACACTGTGAATGCACATTTGGAGTACAGTTCCGAAAGAGCATGTTCCGAGACATGCCCATGGTGCTCAATAATTCCGTCCTTCACAGCCGCGTTGATTTGCGGGGCGCATAGAGGATGGAGATTACCAACGAGGACAAGTCTCCAGGGACTTTCCGGGTTCTGTTGTTTGTATGTGCGAAAAGCTTCAACCAGGGCAAGCTGGTTTTTTCTGGGTTCAATCGTACCGATGCACGCGATCAACGGTTCATCCGACGGCGAGCGGTCCGATACCCGGACATGGCTCGAAGACGACCCCGGCAAAGCCAATGGTTCGCACACTGGAAGCGTGCCGGCGTCTGCCTTGTCATAGGTTTCCCAGAACGCGAGAAGATCGGTTCCTGACCAGTTGGAGATAGGCCAAACGGCGTCGGACAGGCGCAAGTGAGACATATATCGTTGATGCGCCGGCGCAATGTGTGCCCATTCTGGACTTTTCAACGGTATCGCATCGTAGAAGATTGAGCCGACCTTAAGGTTGTTACGATGCGCCCAGAACGTGATGTTAAGCGCCAAGTCCTCATCAGTGTGCAAATGCAACACTTCAGGTATGATCAACCATCCTTGCTGAAACTCTGTTTCATTCAAGAGGACGATCGTCTGGCTGTCTCTTTCATAGAATGTTTCTTCAGAGGATGTGATCGGCGGGCCTTCCCAAAGCGCGAGGGTTTCTCGTTCTTGCCGATTGATGAGGACGCATTGAGCGGTCGCTTCATCCCACTTGATGAACCGAATGGTTTTTCCTGCCCGGATAAGGCCGGATGCCAGGCCACGCACAACACGCTGAACGCCAGTATTGATGTTGCAGTTTACCGTTTGGCCTACAAATAGAAAAATGACGGCTTCATTTCGTTGGGTTATCGATTTGAGAGTCCTCGAGCGGCGTATAGTTGCCACCGCCACCGTCTTTTCTACAGCCGATTTTTTCAGATGTTTTTTTATCGGATCCCAGGCAGCATGGAAGGCGCGCTTGATTGGTCGAGGCCAAATTTTACGGCTGGTAACGAGTACTTCATCCAATTGCCCATCACGCACGAAATCTCTTATTGGATCCCATGTTGCATGAAACGCATGTTTGACCGGTCGTGGCCAGATTTTACGGCTTGAGACTAGAACACGGTTGTATCGTCCGTAACGAATAAAATCTCTCGCTGGGTCCCAAGTTGCGTGAAAAGCGCTTTTGAGCGGTGCTGGCCAGATTTTGCGGCTGGGAATGATTTTCCCTTGGCGAATGGAATCTCGGAAGGGATCCCATGTCGCATGGACAGCACGTTTAACGGATCGCGGCCAGATATCACGAAGCTTGAATTTGATCGGCTCGACACCAACGATGCCATTTTCTCTATGAACGGTGACGTAGAGCTTTGTGTCGCCCTCTCCCTCAGTGTCGGGGATTGCTATTTTAAGGCGGACGGTTTTTTCCGGCACATCGCCGGAGAAATCAGTTCTGTGGTTGGAAATCAACGCATTTAGTTGATCGGCCTTTTCGGTTAGCCGTGAATTTTCCGCGGTCAATTGAGAATTTTCGATGATCCCTGCGTCCAGACGTGAAGTCAGACTTCTGATTTCTTCGTCTTGCGATTGGGATTTGGAAATCCATTTGGACAGAGAGCTTATCTGGTAGTTGTCCAGAACATTCGCTGGTGTCGACAGAGATTGCTCTAGGTCGGAATGAGTTTCGTGCAGATAATAATTGTTGAGCCCGTCGAAGAAAACTTTCTTATACCCGTGAGAAAGAACGTTTTCCTCCCATCCCTCTGTTCTCGGAAGATGAAAGATAGGGTCCAAGGCTTCGACAACGAGTACCCAGGGCTTGAAACGTCGCAAGTCGAGGCCCTGCAAAACCTCGCCCTCGGCCCCTTCCACGTCTATTTTCAGAAAATGAATTTCGCGATCCCAGTAATCCGAAAGTATAGAATTTAGTGATCTTTGTTGCAGTGTAACCCGCTTCGCCAAACCCCGACCGACATATTCTTCTCCCACGTCACTTGCAGAAGTTCCCCATCCCCTTGTCGTCGTTTCATAAAACGTCTGCTCACTATCTTCCGCGCCGACAAGACATTGTAGGTTGATATCGCGTGGTCGAGCTGCATTCAAACGGCCAAAAACCTCGGAGGAGGGCTCGATATTGATTCCTCGCCAACCCTTGTCATAAAAAAGCTTGGTAACGGAATCCTCTTCCGGATCGTTCGCTCCGACGTCGACATAGAAGCCTACGGCAATTTGATTCAATGCTCTCCACAGTAGAATATCTTCACCGTTCTGCGCATAAGATATCAGCACTAACCACTCCTTCTAGACGTCACGTCATTCTACTCCGCACTGACACGCGTAGGGGAAACAGAAGAGCTCGGTCCCTACGGGCAGAAAATTTGCGCCTGTTCTTTTCTCTTTAAAAACTTGGGCACACGGAGCGATATTCTCCATATAGAAAAAACCGCCATAACATGCTTTGATGCGTTTGGATGCATCTGCTATTTAATCGGTGATTTTTCCTTCAATTTGTCCACAAGCTGTTTGACGTCCTGGGCTCTATCTTTGGCTACCACCAATACCTCGTCCGGCGTTGAAATCGTGATTATGTCCTCGAGACCTATTATAGAGGTGTGTACTCCTTGTGAATGTATGAGGCATCCTGCCGAGTCATGGACTGTCGCGGTTCCCATCACTACATTTCCGTTTTCGTCTTTGGGTAGCGCTGTCCAAATTGTGTCCCAGGATCCTATATCCGACCAACGAAATCTGCCAGTAACCACAGCGACGGCATTTGAATGCTCTATTAAAGCAACATCCAGTGATTTTTTTGGGGATGACTCGAATTGTACTTTGTCAATTTGAATGAATTCACCATCATACTTTGATTTTTGCAATGAATTTCTGGCGGACGTTAGAATGTCCGGAGCATATTTGCCAAATTCGGATATAATTACGTCTGACCTGAACAGGTAGTTGCCGGAATTCCACAAAAAGCCCTTCCGCATGTAGTCTAGGGCGAGTTCGGCGTTGGGTTTTTCAACGAATGCCTCGACGCGCGCAACGTCTGCAAATCCCTCGAGGGATTGTCCGGGTTTGATGTAGGCGTAGTTTGTCCGCGGTTCAGCCGGCTCAAGTCCGAAGACCACGATTTTTCCTGATCTTGCCGCGTCAATGCCAGACACGACACAATCGGAGAATCTTTCTTCGTCCCAGATGATGTGATCTGTTGCTAGCACAAGAACGATTGAACCAGGTGCGTGCTCCTCGACTACGAGTGCTGCGACTGCGACCGCCGCGGCGCTGTCCCGTTGCGCAGGCTCGAGCACAATACTGACCTGTTGCTCAACTGCTTCCGCTTGAGTTTTTGCCAGCGTTCCCAAGCGCTCGTTGGTAACGATAAAGGGCGAGCGATAAATGTTCGCATCGGCCACTAGTTTCAACGTTTCTTGGTAAGTTGAAACTGATCCCGCGAGGGACTGGAATTGCTTAGGTAGATTGTCTCTGGACACCGGCCAAAGGCGAGACCCAACGCCACCTGCGAGAAGAATAGGAACAACCTTATCTTTCATATATGCTCTCGATTTATTAGTGGTAGGACATCGCAGCGCTTTGTTGTCATTTGGGCTATCTCCACTTTTATCCGAGTTCGGTAGATAGATATGCGCGTTTGCGCTTTTGACGCAACTGCCGGAACCTCAAACGTTGGGTTCCCGATGTCACCGATCGAAGAAGGATTAGGTCCGCTTATGCGGCCTGATCGACGTCCTCAGTTCCACCAGCCGCTCCAGCGTCTCTAGGCTGCGGTCAGGGCAGGCCGCGGAGAGGGCAAGGGCCATGGTTTCCATGGCGATGAAGGTGGGGGCGTGGAGCGCCACGCCTTCGTTTTTGGCGCGAGGCAGGAAGAGGCTGGCGTTGGCGTGTTTTTTGAGCACGCTGTCTTCCTGGCCGAGCAGCATGATGACCGGGATGTCGAGGCGGCCGGCTTCGGCTATGGCGGTCTGGGCTTCGCGGTGGGCGCGGCCGTGCAGGAGCATGATGAGGACGTGGCCGTTTCCAAGCTCGAGCAACTGTTCGGCAAGCGCGATGCCGGTGGCGTTGAGCGCATAGGAATGGACGCCCGAGCGTTGGAACAGCCTTGCGGCATAGGTGGCGATGATGCCGGAGGCGCCGATGCCGAGCACGCCGATGCCGCGCGCTTGCGAGAGAAGCCGCACGGCCGCCGCCATGGCTTCGCGGTTTTCCACGCTTGAAAGCATCTCCAGCGTGTTCTTCTGATTGTCGAGCACGAAATCTATCGCTGCATCGCAGTTGCCGGATATGGATTTTGTCGTGGCAGCCATTTTTTCGACGGGCGAATCCGTCACGCCCAGATAGGCCTCAAGCGTTTCCTTGAGATCGACCAGCCCCTGAAAACCGAGCGCCTGTATGGCGCGGATGACGGTCGCATCGGATGTATTGGTCTCGAAGCCGATTTCCAACGCCGATTTGGCGAGAACGGCATGACGGTGGCCGTCAATATATTCGGCAACGGCAAGCAGGCCTGGCGACAGGCGGTCGCGGCGTTTGCGCAGCTGCTCGCCGAAACGGTCGGTGCGCCGAAGCCTTGATATGTGCGTTTCGCCAGCCGGCATGGATTCTTCCGTGAAGCTGAGTTTTCTACTCTTCTTCACGAATTAGCAGCGCGCCAAGCCGAGAGGCAAGCGCTTTTGTCCGTAGTGGTCGTTACCGTCACTTTTCGTGCGCTGGCCGCACCGTCAAATGGGACTGGATAGCGGAGACCATGAGGCTGAGCGCGGCATAGGAGTTGGAAATCGCCTCCTCGCGCGGCAGGAGGAGGTAACGGTCGTTGCGGCAGGCCTCAAGAAAGTTGCAGAAGCCCGGCATCACGGCTTCCATCATGTCGATTTCCGCCTGAGGCGAAGCGCCGGTATCGGAGCGATAGGGATCGAAGATGATATCGGCATCGAGTTCCGGCAGCCGTTCGGCGCTGATCTCGATACGGTCGCCATCCGGAATGGCGTCGATGATGGTGGGGAAACGAAACCCCGCGTCCCGCAGCACACGCCCGAGCGCCCGATAGGTGTGGTAGACACTGATCTTGCCATTGAGCGGCTGGAACACCGAAACGGTGATGGCGCCGGTATCGACCGACGTCTTCAGCGCCTCGATCTGCGCACGGTAGCGCCGGTCCAGTACGGCAAGACGCGCCTGTGTGCCGGTCAGCTCGGCCAGCACCTTGTAAATATGCGGCGCGCCGTCCTTGGTATTGTCGATGGCGACGGTGGGGGCGATCTGTTCCAGCTTTTCGATCGGGGTGGGGCGGTCAGGTTCGGTCACGATGAGATCGGGTTTGAGGGCAACGATCGCCTCCAGATCGGCATTGATGGAGCCGATATAGGCGATGTCGCTATTGTCGAAATCAACACCCGTCAGAATGGCGCTGGAGCGCAGATAGCGTTTGCCGTCCGCTCCCATGCGGCCGTGGCTGCCCACCGGCGTCACGCCCAGTTCGATCAGCGGAATGGTGAGGTCGATATCGTGAAGTGTCACGATACGTTTCGGTTTTACCGGAATGGAAACGTTGCGGCCGAGATCGTCGGTAAAGGTGCGGAGAGGCTCTTCGGCAGGTGCCATGGCTGTGCCGAGGAACAGGCACGCGGCGGAAAGAAGAGCGAGAAGGGTTTTGCGCATGGGGAAACCTATAGGCGATGCCGGTGAAACCGGAGAAGGGCAAGAAGCGTGGGTGCGCCGACGGCGGAAAGAACGAGGCCGGTCGGCAGTTCCAGCGGTGAAAAGGCGGTTCGGGCGATGGTGTCGGCAGCCGCTACCAGCGTTGCCCCGGTCAGGCCCGCGCCGAGCGTAAGCCCAAGACAGGAACCGCCCGGCAGCAGGAGCCGGGCGATATGCGGGCCGATCAGCCCGACAAAACCGATGCTGCCGGTAAAAGACACGCAGGATGCGGTGAGGGTGACCGCAAGCGCAACATGCAGCGCCGACAGCAGGCGCGTATGAACGCCAAGCGCCGTCGCGGCATGATCGCCGAGGGCCTGCATGTCGGCGGCGCGGGCGGTCAGGGCGAGAAGGCCAAGGGCGATGACGAGGATGAAAGAGAGGATTGAAACCGCTGTCCAGCTTGCGCCCTGCAGGTTGCCGGCCATCCAGATCATCGCCGTCTGCAAATTGCGAATATCGAGCGATGCCATGAGGATAAGCAGCAAAGCCGATAAAAACCATGAAAAGCCGATGCCGGTCAGCACGAAGCGCAGACGCGAGGTCGCGCCGGAAAACGTCAGGACGATTGCGGCACTTGCCATCCCGCCTGCAATACCCGCGACGGGGCGTAATGTTACCGGCAGGGAAGGCAGCAGGAACAGGCAACCCAGGACGGCAAGGGATGCGCCTTCCCGCACGCCGAGCAGGCCGGGATCGGCAAGGCCGTTGCGGGTGGTGGCCTGCATGATGGCGCCGGCAATGCCGAGCATGGCACCGGCCACCATTGCAAGCGCCAGACGCGATAGCCGGAAGTCGAGAACCACGGCGTCGGCCATGGCGGGATTGGTGTCCGTGGCAGTCAATAGGGACCAAAACGCGGAGGCGGGAATGTGCTGGCTGCCGGCGGTGAGCGACCATACGGCGACGAACACAAGCAAAAGGGCGAGTGCCAGCAGAATGGCGAGCCTGAGCGGCATGAAGCGAAGGGAAAAACGTCCCAGTCTCAGGGCTTGGTAGCGGTTCATTTCAGCACCCTGCGCACCAGCCAGAGGAAGACCGGCGCGCCGACAAGGCCGGTCATCGCGCCCGTGGGCAATTCTCTCGGCAGGAGGATCAGGCGGGCGGCGAGATCGGCGGCGATCAGCAGAACCGCGCCGCCGAGTGCTGCGATGGGTATGGCAAGCAGCAGCCGTCCCGTTTTCAGACGCGCGACGAGCGGCGGCACCACCAGACCGACGAAGCCGATGGGACCGACGACGGCGATGGCCGCGCCGCAGAACAGCGAGATGGAGACAAGCGCCAGAAGCCTGGTTGCACGGACCGGCACGCCGAGCGTTGCGGCCGTGCTGTCGCCCAGCCCCAGAAGATCGAGTCGGGGCGCGACGGCCAAAGCGAGGATGAGCGCCACCATGGCCGCGGGCAGGGCGGCGGCGATGGTTGCCATCGACACGCCGGCCGTATCGCCCACCAGCCAGAAACGCATCTGCTGCAATGTTTCTTCATTGAGAATGAGGATGGCGGAGGTGAGGGTTGCGGCAAGCGTGGAAAGCGCAATGCCGCAAAAGACAAGTTTTGCCGGCGTCAGCCCCTGCCGCCCGGCGAGAGCGAGGAGAAGCACGAGCGAGAAGCTGATACCCGCGCCCGTCGCCGCCAGCAATGGGCGGAACAGCGGCGTTGCGATCAGCCCAAGCGACAGCACTGTCGCCAGAACGACAGCGAGGCTTGCCCCGGCATTCAACCCGAGAATATGCGGCTCGCCGAGCGGATTTCGAAGCAGGGTCTGGAGCAGAAGCCCCGCTATTCCAAGGCAGGCCCCGGCCTGCAGTGCCGCCAAAAGACGCGGCAGGCGCAGGCGCATCAAAACCTGCTGGTCGAAATTGCGGGCGTCATGGGCAAATATCAGGTCGTGCAGAACATGTGGCGCAACGGGACGTGGGCCGGTGGCCATATGCGCCAGCACCAGAAGCAGCATGGCGAGCAGCAGGAGAAGTGCTGCCGCGAGCGTGCGCCCATAGGCTCGCTCTCTAAGGGCAAGGGTGCTTGTGTTGGTATTGCTGGGGGTCATGCCGCGCCGGCCCGTCCGGGCAGGGGAAGAAATACCGGCCGCGCCGTGACCGGATGCGTGAGCTGGGCAACTGCCATGTCGAATACATCGGCAATGATGCCGGCATCGCAGGCTGCCGCCGTTTCCAGCCGGTGCCGCAGCCGCCCGTCCTTCAGAAAAATCAGGTGATCAGCATATTGCAGGGCAAGATTGATGTCGTGCAGCACCGCGACGATCGTGCGGTTGTGGAGGGTGACGAGGCCCGCCAGCGTGTCCAGCACCTCTATCTGGTGGTGCAGATCCAGGAAGGTTGTCGGCTCGTCGAGAAGAATGATATCCGTCTGCTGTGCCAGCGCCATGGCGATCCAGGCGCGCTGGCGCTGGCCGCCGGAGAGGTTGTCGACCGCTCGTTCCGCCAGTTCGGACATGCCGGTCACGGAAAGCGCCTCTTCCACCGCGCGGGCGTCTTCCTCACTCCATTGCTTCAGAAATCCCTGATGCGGGTAACGGCCCCGGGAGACGAGATCGAAAACCGAAAGCCCTTCCGGCGTATGGTTCTGCTGCGCCAGCATGCCGAGTTTCTTTGCCACATCCCGTGTCGGGTGGCGGAAGATATCGTTGCCGTTGAGAAGAATACGGCCGCGTGCGGGCCGGTGCAGGCGGGCAAGTGCTGAAAGAAGCGTGGATTTTCCAGAACCGTTCGGCCCAAGCAGGACGGTGAAGCGGTTCGGCGCGACATCGATGGACATATCCGCAAGCACCGGCGTGTCGCCATAGGCAAGCTCGATTGCCTGCGCCGCAAGGCCTGTATCCGTGCTTATGGGTCTCATGCCGTTGTTCAAATTCGTCCCCGTCTGAATGCGTTGCCACCAGAATTATTGATGACTGTAGTAGTCAAGTATATAGCGTTCAAAAATGCGGTTTTTGCCGGTCGATTTGAACAAAAAGCGGCTGTCATGGGCTTAAATGACACGCGCGGAGGCACGAATGCACCCCTCGGTGCCGAGGTTTTGCCCCGTTGATGCGGAAATAAAGTTGACTACTACATTCATCAATTGAAAGAGCGGTGCATCGTCGCGATGACGATTTGGGACAGTCGGGGACAAGACAGGATGCATGACGGTTCGATGATCATTGGGGTGCGCTCGCGGGTGCTGCTGGCGTTTCTTCTGGCCGGGGTCGCCCTGCCTGCTTTTGCGCAGGAGAGTGCAACGCCGAAGAAGAATACCGACGGGACGACCGTGCTCGAAACCATAACCGTCAATGCCGATGTCAAAAAAGGAGCGCGCGGTTATCAGCCGATAACGACGGGCACGGCGACACGCACCGAAACGCCGATCCTCGACATTCCGCAATCGGTCAATGTGGTGACGGGTGAGGTGTTGCGCGACCAGCAGGCGCGCTCGCTGGACGAAGCGCTGGCCAATGTCAGCGGCGTCACCCAAGCAAATACGCTGGGCGGTACGCAGGATGCCGTCATCCGCCGCGGTTTCGGCGATAATCGCGACGGCTCCATCCTCGTCAACGGGCTGAAGACGGCATTGCCGCATTCCTTCAACGATACGGTCGAGCGAGTGGAAGTGCTGAAGGGCCCTGCCTCCACGCTTTACGGCATTCTCGATCCCGGCGGCATGGTGAATGTCGTGACGAAGAAGCCGGAAGACACGTTCACGGCAGAGGCCTATTCGCGCTTTTCCGCTTATGGGGTGGGCAAATACGGCACATCAGGCGGTTTCGATGTGACCGGCCCGATTGCGGGCACGGATTTTTCCTATCGCCTGATCGGCGAGGGGGAAAACAGCGATTACTGGCGTAATTTCGGTGAGAAGAAGAACTGGCTCATCGCACCGTCGCTGAAATGGAGCGGCGAGGATACCGATATCACGGTTTCCTATATGCATGAGGATTACAGCGTGCCGTTCGATCGCGGCACGATCTTCGATCTGGCGACCGGCAGGGCCATCAATGTCAGCCGCCGCCTGCGCCTTGATGAAGCTTATAACATCACCGATGGCAAATCCGATTTGGCGAGCATTGCCATAGACCGGCAACTATCCGACGACTGGAAGCTGTCGCTGAACTACGCCTATAGCCGCAACGAATATTCGGACAATCAGGCGCGCGTGATGGGCTATAATTCCCGCACCGGACAGGTGACGCGACGGGCCGATGCGACGCAATATTCGACGATCTACAATCACGCGGTCCGGGCGGATCTGACGGGCGAGGCCGAAATCGGCGGGCTGCGCAACAACCTGCTGTTCGGTATGTCCTATGATTACAGCGACACCCTGCGCACCGACATGCTGCGATGCGCGAATTCCACAAATTTCAACATCAACAATCTGGTTTATAGCCGCTTGCCGGTCTGCACAACGGTAAGGGCCGTTGACAGCGACCAGACCGAAGAGCTTTCCACCGCCTCGATCTATATGCAGGACGCCATCCATCTTAACGATCAGTGGATCGCAGTCGGCGGTTTGCGTTACCAGTATTACGACATCTATGCCGGCAAGGGCCGTCCCTTCGTCGTCAATACCGAGAAGGATGGCGGCGAGCTCATTCCGAATGCCGGCCTCGTCTACAAGCTCACTCCGAATGCCTCGCTTTACGCCAATGTGGCCAAAACCTTCCGCCCGCAATCATCCATCGGCGCCTATTATGGGGGGCTCGATCCGGAAGAGGGAATTTCCTACGAAGTGGGCGCCAAGTTCGATCTCTTCGCCGGGCTGAACGCCAATATCGCCCTGTTCAACGCCCGCAAACGTAATGTCGCCTATTCGGAAGATGTCGGCGGCGTCTCCACGGTGAAGGCGGCCGGGCTCGTCCGTTCGCGCGGTGTCGAGGTCGATATTGCCGGCAGCCTGACCGACGATCTCGATCTCATAGCAAGCTATGCCTATACGGATGCGCTCGTGCTTGAAGATCCCACCTATGCCGGCAAACGCCTGCCGAATGTGGCGCGCCACACCGGCTCGCTCTTCCTTGCCTATGATGTCGGCGAGGTCGGTCCGAACGGCAATACGTTGCGCATCGGCGGAGGCGTCCGGGCGGTGGGTGAGCGCGCCGGTATCAACGACAATTCCTATAATCTGCCGGGCTATGCGGTCTTCGACGCCTTCGCCACCTATACGCTTCAGTTCGAAAAGCCGGTGACGCTGCAGCTCAATCTGAAGAACATCTTCGACAAGACCTATTACACCTCGTCCATCGGCTCCACCAGCTATGCCAATGCCGTAGGCGAGCCCTTTAATGTCAGCCTGACGGCCAGCGTGAAATTCTGACAACCGCGTCGAACGGAAAACAGTCGCCAGTCATGAGAGCGGGGTGAATGCCCCGCGTTTTATTTCCACATGGCGCGCATGCGCGCACCCACGTCTATGCGGATCTGCTGCGCGCTGCGTTCCGATGCGGCAGCCGAAACCAATGGCCACGTGGCCGTCTCGAAAAATTGCAGCAATGTCGCCGGTATGAAGCGGGTTCTTGCGGCGTAAACATGCCGGTCGCCCTGCTGGTTCTGGCCGCCGGTGAAGAAGCGTTGGGGGGTGATAAGCGACAGGCTGTCCTTGGCGCGTGTCATGGCCACATAAAGCAGCCGGCGCTCTTCCTCCAGTTCCTGCGTGGTGCCGACCCCGAGATCGGAGGGGATGCAGCCATCGACCACATTCAGGATGAAGACGGAGCGCCATTCCTGGCCCTTTGCCGAATGGATGGTGGAGAGGCTGAGATAGTCTTCATCGAGCAGCGGCACGCCCGCCTGATCGCTGGTGGCATCGGGCGGATCGAGCGTCAGTTCGGTCAGAAAGCGCTCGCGTGAGGGATACCCCCCGGCGATCTGCTCGAGTTGCAGGAGATCGGCCTTGCGGGTGTCGGCATCCTCATGAATGCGTTCCAGATGGGGCTCATACCACAGGCGCGCCAGCCCGATTTCGCCCGGCCAGCCGTTTTGACCCCGCCGCAGGCCCACCAGCAATTGCGTGAAGGCAGCCCAGTCATCGCCGGTCTTCGGTGGCGGTGGAATTTCGGCTAGGGCCAGCAGCGGCTCCGGGTCCGCCGCGATCGTGTCGAGAATATTGCCGGCCTTCTTCGGCCCAATGCCCGGCAGCATCTGCAGCAGCCGGAAACCGGCGACGCGGTCGCGCGGGTTCTGTGCAAAGCGCAGCACGGCAAGCATGTCTTTTACATGGGCGCTGTCCAGGAACTTCAGACCGCCGAATTTGACGAAGGGGATATTGCGGCGGGTGAGTTCGACTTCGAGCGGCCCGCTGTGGCTGGAGGTGCGGAACAGCACGGCCTGCTGTTTCAGTGTCATGCCGGTTTCGCGATTGGCGAGAATCTGGTCGATGATGAAATTCGCCTGTTCGGTCTCGTCCTTCACTGTCACGAGTTTCGGACGCTCGAGCGATTGCCGTTCGGTCCAGAGGTTCTTGGTAAAGCGTTCGCGCGCCAGATCGATCACGCCATTGGCGGCGGCTAGGATCGGCTGCGTGGAGCGATAGTTGCGATCCAGCGTGATGATATCGGCCGCCGGGCTGAAGCATGCCGGAAAATCGAGGATGTTGCGCACGGTCGCGGCCCGGAAGGAATAGATCGATTGTGCATCGTCGCCCACCACGGTCAGCCCGCGCCCGCCGGGTTTCAACGCCATCAGCACCGAGGCCTGCAGCCGGTTGGTATCCTGATATTCGTCGACCATGACATGGTCGAAGCGGTTACCGATGTCGTCCGCCAGAATGGGGTCGCTCACCATCTGCGCCCAGTAGAGCAGGAGATCGTCGTAATCGAGCACATTCTGGACCTGCTTGGCCTCGACATAGGCTGCAAACAGTTCCTTAAGTTCACTCTCCCAGTTGGCGACCCAGGGATAATGCTGGCGGAGAATGTCTTTTAGCGGCGTCTGGGAGTTCACCACGCGCGAATAGATGGCAAGACACGTTCCCTTCGTTGGAAAGCGGCTCTCGGTCTTGGAAAAACCCAGCTCGTGCCGAACAAGGTTCATCAGGTCGGCGCTGTCTTCGCGGTCATGGATGGTGAAATCGATATTGAGTCCGATCTGCTCGGCATAGATGCGCAACAGGCGTGCGCCGATGCCGTGAAACGTACCGGACCATGCCAGCGCATCGGTCATGATCGCCGAATTCGCCCCGATAACGTGTTTGCAGATACGTTCGACCCGCCGCGACATTTCCGTTGCGGCACGCCTCGAAAACGTCATCAGCAGGATGCGGCGGGGGTCGGCGCCATTCACGATCAGATGCGCAACACGGTGGGCGAGCGTATTGGTCTTGCCCGAACCGGCCCCGGCGATGATCAGCAGCGGCCCGGCCGTGTGTCCTTCTGCCAGCCCAACGCCATGCTCCACGGCCTTGCGTTGCTGTTCGTTGAGCTTTTCCAGATAGGCAACCGCCATGCCAGCAATCCTTAGATAACCTGCCTGTCCCCACGGGTGAGAACCTTGTTCAGAGATGGCAGTCGTCGGAATCTCCGGCCATTGTCTGCCCTGTTGTCGCAATGATTAGCAAAGACTCAAACAGCAATCCAGAACAAATGCTGAACGCATTGTTCCGGTGGTTTGAAGGCAGTCGGTCGTGAAATTTATCGGCCCAAAAGGTCGCTCGTCCCCTGCCGCGCAGGCGAAATCCCCAAATCGCGCCACGTGAGAAGGCGGGCGGCCGTGGATGGGTCGCCCGATATGGCCGTTGTGGGGTGACCGTTACAGGAAACTGCTTTCGAATAGCTCACCTGAATAGGCCGCATGGGTAACGCCCGCTTCAAGATCGGCCTTGGTCAACTCGTCGACAAAAACGCCGTTCTGCATCACCAGCACGCGGTCGCACATATGGGCGATGACCGCGAGGTCGTGGCTGACGAGAACGAAGGTGAGATCGCGTTCTTCGCGCTGGTCGGCAAGCAGGTTCAGGATTTCCGCCTGGATGGAGACGTCGAGCGCGGATGTCGGCTCGTCGAGCAGCAGGATCGGCGGTTCGAGGATCAATGCGCGGGCGATTGCCACGCGCTGGCGCTGGCCGCCGGAAAGTTCATGCGGGAAGCGCTCGGCGAAATGTGCGGGCAGGCCGACCTGTTGCAAGGCCGCGGGAACCTTCGACCAGCCGTCGCCAAGCCCCATCGCGCGGATCGGTTCGGCGAGCGCCCGGCCGATGCGGTGGCGTGGATGCAGAGAACCGTAGGGATCCTGAAACACCATCTGCGCCAGTTTCAGTTCATCGCGGCTGCGGGTCTTGCCGACCGGTTTGCCGTCAAAGCTGATCGAACCGGTCCAGCCGCCCTCCAGCCCGGCCAGCGACCGCAGCAAGGTCGACTTGCCGCAGCCGCTCTCGCCGACGATGCCAAGGGTTTCACCTTTGTTGACCGTGAGGCTGACGCCGCGCACGACGTGGTTGCGTTTTTCCTTGGCGCCGTAAACGACGTCGAGCTTGTCTACCGTGATCATCGCATCACCTCCGCATCGATGGCCTGACGATCCAGCACCTTGAGACGCCGCACCGGATTGCGGGGATCGGGCATGGCCGCGATCAGCCCCCGGGTATAGGGATGTTGTGCATCTTCCAGCTTGGTCAGTGTTTCCACCACGCGCCCGCCATACATGACCAGCACGCGCTCGCAGAAGGCCGCGACCATGCGGATGTCATGGCTGATGAGGATCAGGCCGGAATTATTCTCGCGAACCATCTCGTCCAGCAGCAAAAGCACATCCTTGCGGACGCTGACATCAAGGGCCGAAGTCGGTTCGTCGGCAATGACCAGCTTCGGCTTGGCGAGCAGCATCATGGCGATCATCACACGCTGCCCCATGCCGCCCGATATCTGGTGCGGATAAAGCGCCATGACCCGGTCGGGATCGTTGATGCGCACGCGCAGCAACATGTCGCGGGCGGCATTTCTCGCCGCCTGGCCGGTCAGCGCCAGATGCAGTTCGGCGGCCTCCGTCACCTGTTTGCCGATGGGCAGCACCGGGTTCAGCGAATAACGCGGGTCCTGCATGATCAGCGCCATCTCGCTGCCGCGGATTGCGCCCATCTGCCGCTCTGACTTTGTGAGCAGCGGTTCGCCGAGGAAATCCATCCTCTCCGCCGTCACCGTGGCACTTTTCGGCAGAAGCCGCATGGCGGCCCGGCCGGTGGTGGATTTTCCGGAGCCGGATTCACCGACGATACCGACCCTTTCGCGCCCGACGTCGAAATTGACGTTGGACACGGCGGGAATGGTGTTGCGCCCAAAACGGACATTGAGGTCGCGAACCGAGAGGATGGGAGAGCTATCAGGAACGGGCATGGCGCGGATCCAGCAGGTCGCGCAGCGTATCGCCGGCGATGTTGAAGGCAAGGCTCGTCAGCAGGATGGCGATGCCGGGCATGACGGCGACCCACCAGTAATCGAGCATGAATTTGCGGCCGCTGGAGATCATCGCACCCCATTCCGGCAGCGGCGGCTGCGCCCCGAGGCCGAGAAAGCCGAGTGAAGCGGCGGTCAGGATGATGCCCGCCATGTTCAGCGTCAGGCGAACGATGACCGAGGGAATGCACATCGGCGCAATGTACAGAAACAGGATACGCAGCGGCGAAGCACCGTAGAGACGGGCGGCGGCGACATAATCGGTATTGCGCACGACAAGCGCTTCCGCACGGGCAAGACGCGCAATCGGCGGCCATGCGGTCAGCGAGATCGCAATGATCGCCGTGCCGAGGCCGGCGCCCATGGCGGCCGCAAAGGCAAGTGCCAGCACGAGAGAGGGAAAGGACAGCACGATATCCGTCGCGCGCATCAGGATCGCATCGGTGCGCCCGCCGAAGAAACCGGCCATCACGCCGATGGCAAGGCCGATCGGACCGACGATGATCGAGACCGACAAAACGGTCTGGATGGTGATGCGGGTGCCGTAGACGAGCCGGCTGAAAATGTCGCGGCCGAATTCGTCGGTTCCGGCCAGATGCGCCCAGCTGGGAGGCTGAAGCGCGTTTTCGAGCGCCTGCCGGGCAGGATCGTAAGGCGCAATCAGCGGAGCGAAAATGGCGACCAGAACCAGAATGGCCAGAATGGCGAAGCCGAACATTCCAAGCGGTTCGTCACCGAGCTTTCGAAGTGTCCGCACGGTGGTGGTCGACAGGCGCGACAGGGCGCCGGGACGATCGACGGTATTGTTATGCGCGATATCGGTCATCGTGCGGCCTCCCGTGTACGGGGATCGAGCGTTGTATAAGCCAGATCGGCGAGGAAGTTGAGCAGCATGAATATGAAGCCGATGACGATCGTGGCGGCCAAGATCGCATTCATGTCGCCGATGAGCAGCGCATTCGTCATATACTGGCCGATGCCGGGCCAGGAAAAGACGATCTCCGTGACAACGGCGCCTTCCAGCAGGTTGCCGTAGGAGATCGCCAGAACGGTGATGAGCTGCACGGCGATGTTGGGCAGCACATGGCGGGTTATGGTGCGTGCGGGGCTGACGCCCTTTGCCCGTGCCGCGATGACATAATCCTGGCTGAGCTGTTCGAGGGTGAAGGCCCTCGTCATGCGGGTGATATAGGCCATGGCCATATAGGCAAGGATAATGGCCGGCAGGATGATGTGTCCAAGCGCGTTCCAGAAGATTTCCGTCTCGCCCGCAAGCAGGCTGTCGACGAGCATCAATCCCGTCTTCGGCTCCACAAGGCCTTCGTAGAAGACGTCGACCCGGCCGGGACCCGCGACAAGGTTGAGGTTCGCGTAAAAAATCACCAGTCCGACGATGCCGAACCAGAAGACCGGTATTGAATGCCCCACCAGCGCAAAAACGCGTGCGAACTTGTCGATGAAGGTATCGCGGAAGAGCGCGGCGGCAAGGCCGAGCGGCACGCCGATGACCGTCGAGATGATGATCGCCAGCGTGGCGAGTTCGAAGGTGGCGGGGAAGGCCTGCGCCAGATCGCGGGTCACCGGGTTGCCGGTGAGGATCGCAATGCCGAAATCGCCATGCAGCAGGCCGCGCAGATAGATGAAGAACTGCTGGTAAAGCGGCAGGTCAAGGCCGAGCCGCGCCCTCATCGCCTCGTAGGCCTTCGGGTCCGCAAGTTCGCCGACGATCGCGCCTACCGGATCGGTCGACATGACACGTCCAATAATGAAGGTGATGCAGAGCAGGATGAAGAGGCTGACGATCAGTTGCAGGAAACGATGTCCAAGCCCGCGTAGTGAGATTTCCGTCATTGCTGGCCGCACTTCCCTGTGAGAACGCCGTCAGCGTCGGAGCCCTTGCGCGCTGCTCGCCGCAGACGCGCAATTCTCCATTGCAAAAACTCTTGATGGTACTTCATCCCAACTCCTCCCTGAGTTAACATGAAAACATATGACGTGCAGCCATGTCATCATATGAGTAGCGAAGGGATTCGTATTCTGCAAGAGGGAAGAGTGGCATGATGGGCGACAGGGCGAGGCCGCGGGAGAGGCGGGCACAACAGATCATCGATAATCTCAGCGCAGAAATTCGCAGTGGAAAACTGAAAAACGGTGATCAGCTTCCAACGGAGCCGGAGCTCGAACGCAGCTATGGCGTGAGCCGGACAGTGGTTCGCGAGGCGATCGCCGATTTGCGCTCTGCCGGCTATGTTGTTCCCATCCAGGGCAAGGGGGTTTTCGTCAGTAATGCCAGTGAATGGGCCGGTGTGAAGCTGACGCAATCCGAAGTCGGAACCATTGCGGAAACGCTGGAAATGCTGGAGTTCCGGCTTGCGACGGAAGGGGAGGCGGCGGCAATCGCCGCCTATCGCCGCACGGCCCAGCAGGAGGCGGCAATCTCTGCGGCGCACCGGAAAATGGCCCGCGCCATCGATGCGGGTGAAACCACCGTCGATGCTGATTACGAATTTCATACGGCCATCGCGATCGCCACGAATAACCGCTTTTATCTGGAGGCTCTGCGTCAGTTCGGTTCGCGCTCGATCCCGCGCGGGCAGTTCCCGACCCTGCCGGAAACCGGCGACGCGAATTATCTTCGCAAAGTGCAGGCCGAGCACGAGGCAATCCTGCGCGCCATCGTCGAACAGGATCCCGACGCGGCGCGAAAAGCCATGCGCGAACATATGCTTGCCAGCCAGCGCCGATACAGGTTGCTCTCCGAAGCGCAATAGCATCTCGACACTCATCTTATTTCATGCGATGTCATATGATGACTTACATGGAGAGAGGAGAGAATCGATGTATGTCGGCACCCAGGTTGCTGCGCGCGATGATGAGGATTTCAGGGTTTGGGCGCAGCTCGGCGTCAAGAATATCAACGCGGATCCGCCCGGAAAGCCCGCGAGCTGGACTTTCGAGGATTTTGAACGCCACCGCGACAAGGTCGAAAGCTTTGGCCTCGTTCTCGACATGGTGCAATTGCCGCTGCCGTCCCGGCCCATCGAGCAGGCGTCGTATCCCGATATCCTGCTTGCCGGGCCTGATCGCGACCGGCAGATCGATGCGGTCTGCACGATGATCGAGAATATCGCCAGGGCTGGAATCCCTGCCGCGAAATACAATCTCAACCTCATCGGCATTCCGCGTACAGAAATGGAGCGCGGCCGCGGCGGTTCGCTCAACGAGGCCTGGCGCTGGGACAAGGCGGACCATGATGCCGCGCCGGGCCTCGCAGGCGTGCTCTCTGAGGACGAGAACTGGGAGCGCATCGACTATTTCCTCGAGCGTGTGGTACCGGTGGCCGAAAGCAACCGCGTGCGCCTGGCCTGCCATCCGCATGATCCCTATACCCCTCCGGGCTACAGGGGGGTCACCCGCGTTCTCGGCACGGTCGAGGGACTGAAGAAATTCGTGCAAATGCGCGAGAGCCCCTATCACGGTCTGAATTTCTGCCAGGGGTCGATCGGCGAGATGCTCGATAATCCGCGCGAGCAGATCGATGACATCATTCGCTGGTTCGGCAGCCGCGACAAGATTTTCAACGTCCATTTCCGCAATATCAGCGGCGGCAAACTCTCCTTCATGGAGACGTTCCCCGATGAGGGCGACATGGACATGGTGCGTTCGCTGAAACTCTATCACGAACTCGGCTATCGCTACATGATCATGCCGGACCACGTGCCGACGATTGCCGGGCGCGATGCCGTCGGTGTCGCTTTCGCCTTCTGCTACGGCTACATCACCGCCTTGATCGAAGCGCTTGATAACAAACACTTTTGACCGTTTTAGACCGGCGACGCCCTGCTGCGCCGCCGACTTTTCCCAAATGTGAATTACCGATCTGTAGGAGGAGCAGGTATGAGAAAATCATTGATCCGTCTCGCATTCACCACCGTTCTGGGCGCCATGCTCGTGCAGGTGTCCCCGGTCGCGGCCAAAACACCGAACGACCAGCTGGTTATCGGAACGTCGCTGGCGCAGGTCCTGTCGCTTGATCCCCATCAGGCCACCGAGGCAAAAGCCAACGAAATCATGGCCAACCTCTATGATCGCCTGATTTCGGTGGATGGTTCGGGCAAGGTTTCTCCGCAGCTTGCCGAACGCTGGGAGACGGATGACAAGGGCATCACCTTTCATCTTCGTGAGGCCAATTTCGCTTCCGGCAATCCGGTGACATCGGCAGACGTCGTCTATTCGCTCAGTCGGCTGTTGAAGATGAACCAGGCGGCCGCAGCCAACCTCAAGCGCGTTGGCTATAACGCCGATAATGTCGACAAGCTTGTGAGCGCGCCGGATGAAAAAACGGTCCGCATCGATCTTTCCGGTGAAACGACATCCGAACTGCTTCTTTATCGTCTGGCCATGGTCATCGCCAGCGTTGTCGACAGCAAGGAACTCAAGTCGCATGAGGTCAACGGTGATTGGGGCAATGGCTGGCTGAGAACCAATTCCGCCGGGTCCGGTCCCTTTACGCTCAATCGCTGGTCACCCAATGAGATCATCATTCTCGAGGCCAACAAGGATTATGTGGCCGGCAGCCCGAAAATGCGCCGCGTCATCGTGCGGCACGTGCCGGAAAGCCAGGTGGAACGCCTGATGCTGGAGCGCGGCGATATCGACATCGCCAGTGCGCTGACGGCTGCCGACCTTGCGATCTTCAACAACAAGGAAGGTTTCCAGATCCAGCGTGTGCCGACGGGCGGCTTCTACGTCCTGTCCATGAATGCCGGCAAGGAGCCTTTGTCCAACCCCAAGGTCCGCGAAGCGATTGCCTATGGCATCGATTACAAGGGCATGGAAAAGACCATCATGGGTCCTTACGGCCGGGCGCGCACGGTGCCGGTGCCGGAAAACTTCGAATATGCCGTTCCGAGCCCGGACTGGAAGCTCGATGTTCCGAAGGCGAAGGCTCTCCTGAAGGAGGCCGGTTATGAGAACGGTTTTACGCTCAATCTGAAGACGATTGCGCAGACGCCGCGCATCGACCTCGCCACCGCGATCCAGGCCTCGCTCAGCCAGATCGGCATCAAGGTCAATATCCAGCAGGGTAATGGCTCTGACGTGATTGCCGCCCACCGCGCGCGGGATTTCGATCTGCTCATTCCGCAGACCGGCGCCTACATGCCGAATGTGCTGGGCTCGATGGAGCAGTTTTCCAGCAACCCCGACAATTCGCTGGCCGCCAACAATGCCGGCAATTTCGTCTGGCGCTCGGCCTGGGACATTCCGGAACTGACGGCCCTGACGGCAAAGGCATCGATCGAGCCCGACGCCAAGAAGCGCGGGGCAATCTATACCCAGATGCAGGAAATGTTCGTCGCCCAGAAACCGGCAGTGTTGCCGATGTTCGAGAGATTCGAGCCGATCGTGCTGAATGCGCGCGTGAAGGACTATGTGGGCCATCCCAGCCAGACGACCCGGCTGGAAAAGGTCACAAAGGACTAAGGGCAAAGCACAGCCCCTGAAAACCTGTGACGGGCGGTTTTACCGCCCGTTTTTTATCGGCGGCCAGGCGCGAATCCCGGTCGCGGTGGTGAATTATCGTCATTATCCCGGAGTTTCGGGGGTTTTCTCAAGGACTTCATCGGTTTAGACCGTCGAACGACTATTCCTTCCGTCGGGCGAGAGTCGCGAACTCCGCTCACCCATCTCCCGAAGAATGCGTTGACGACAATGAACCTTGCACAGATAAAACTTCCGTCGCGGCCGCTCATCCTCAAGCGTGGCGTCATTTCGGTGCCGGCGGCCTATTATTTCTCCATTCCGGTGCTTGTGGTGATCCTCGCCGTCATGCTCGTGGCCGAGGGCCCCGGCATCATGCGCGATTATCAGATCAGCAAGGACCCGCTGGAGATCGAAAGTGGCGATATCAGCGGCAGCTGCAAGACGCGCAAGGCGATCTTCACTACCTGCGAGGCGGACCTTTCCTACGAGCATGGCGGCGTCAGCTACAAGAAGGACGTCGAGGTCATGTTCGTCGATTTCCATTCCGGCGATTACGAAACCGGTCTGGTCGTTTCCGCAAAGAACCCGGAACTGGCAACGATCTCGCTGGGGCTCGACATGCTCTGGAACCGCATCATCACGCTCGGCGTGTTTGTTGCCCTGCTCGGTTTCGGCGGTCTCGCGATGCTGTTCACACTCATCCGTGTCCTGCGGGTGCGCCTGCAATTGCGGAAGCCTGCGCCTTTGACCGTTATCCCGGTTGCGCTGACGGCAGTTGCCGAAAAACGCAGCCGTCTTTTCGTCACCTATGCCGATACGGTGAGGGACAACAAGACCAAGCGGCAATCCTTTACCCATCTGGAGCGGGGTCGCATTCCAGTCGTCGTTGGCCATACCGGCAAACATGATGTGGCGCTGGCGGTTCTGCACGGAAACAGCGCACTGCCGGTTCTGCTCGACGATCAGCTGGAGCGGATCGACCTTACGGAGCGGGAGAGGGCGCTGGCTCTCGCTTCGCTTGCCCCGTTGCTTGCGAATGACACACAGGCGGGTGCCTCGGCCGAGGGCGCCGCGATAAAGAAAGGGCCCGGCCTCCTCCGCAGGCTGGGAACCTTCATTGCCATCGTGGCCGTCATCATCGTCGCCGTCTTCGGTTACTGGCTGTGGTATGTCACCAGTGCTCCGTCGCAATTCAACTCGCCCGGCATGGACATCAACAACATGCTGCCGGCAGCACTCAATGAGTGGGGTTGTGCCCATCTGCAGGAACGTTTCGCCGATGGTCCGGCACCTTTCGGATGCACCGCGGCAGATTATCGAAGCTGGAAGTAATAGCCTCGGTCGATCATTTTTTCGGGCCGGTTTGCCGAAAGTGTTACAGCTTGGCACGCTGGCCCGAAGTCTTTTGTGCGCGTGAAAAAAGATTGATACAATTATCAATAGTTGCATTAGAGATTTATAAATAAACCACTCCCATAGTGCCACCGTGAGCGGTTCTTCAGAGGCTGGGAGAGTGCATCATGTTCACGGTTTTGGAATGCGTTGCCATACAGCACGACCGGGTGGTCGTTCTTCTTGCGGCTGTTATCTGCCTGCTCGGCATGTTTGCTTTTTTTCACCTTCTGTTGCGTGCGGAGGAAAGTCCGGCGGGCCGCAAGCCCTATTGGGTGCTGGTTGCCGCCTTTGCTGCAGGACTAAGCGTCTGGGCCACCCATTTCGTCGCCATGCTGGCCTATAAGGGCGCGGTTCCGATCGGCTATGATTTCTCCTTCACGGCTCTTTCGGCGGTTCTCGCCGTTTTCGGTTTCTGGCTGGCGCTCACGGCCCGTTCGCAGGCCCGCTATAGTGCGGTCATCGTCGGAACGCTGGTCACCCTGTCGGTTGCCGTCATGCATTTCGTCGGCATGGCGGGCATGGATGTCGCCGCCACGATCAGCTATCGCTGGGGGCCGGTTCTCGGCGGTTTTGCCGTTGCCTGGGTGGCTTTTCTTGCCGCCTTTTTTCTCTTCCATCGTCTTGGTTCCTGGAGGCGCATTGCCGCTCCGGCCGGCGCGGCGATCTTCGGCATCTGCGCGCTGCATTTCACCACCATGTCGGCCACGGTGCTGTCGCCGGATCCGTCCATCTCCGGACCTGATCCGGACAATGTCGCCAGGTTGATCATGATCGTCGCCATTTCCGGCGTCACCTTCCTGATCCTGTCCAGCACCGCCGCGGCTGCGCTGGTGGATCGTTATCTTGTCGATCTCAAGGGCCTCGTGGATGCGACGCTGGATGGTCTCGCCGTCGTTCGCGACGGGCGGATCGTGGAGCTGAACACGCGTTTTGCCGGCCTTCTTGGCCGCGACGAGGCATCGCTGATCGGGCAGAACCCCGATGATCTCTTCAAGGCCATCGACGGGCAGCCCGCCTATCTGCCGCGCCATGCGCCGGTGGAGGCGATCCGCGAGCGCGCCGGGCAGGCGCAGGTATTCGAACTCGGCGTGCGCACGATCGAATATCGCGGCCGGCCCTGCGAGGTGATGGCCATTCGTGACCTGACGGAAAAGCGCGAAGCGCAGCGTGAAATCGAATATCTCGCCCGCCATGACGTCCTGACGGGCCTCTCCAACCGCACCATGTTCCAGACACGGCTTCACCAGCAGATCGAGCATTGCAGCGAGGAGGATGAATTCGCGCTATTGGCGCTTGATCTCGACCGGTTCAAGGCGGTCAATGATATATTCGGCCATGCCGAGGGCGACCGCGTGCTGAAAAAAGTCGCCGCCATTCTCGATGAATGTGCAAGGGCTGGCGATGTGGTCGCCCGCCTCGGCGGCGACGAATTCGTCATCCTGACCGCCCGGCATACGAAGGCGGACGAGGCGCGCCTGCTTGCCGAGACGATCCTGGCGATGTTCGGGCTGAAAATGAATGCCGCGGACGATCCGACCGCCGTTGGCGTCAGTATCGGCATCGCCGTCTTCCCGCGTGACGGGCAGGATCATGAAAGCATCATGCATGCCGCCGATCTCGCGCTATATCGCGCCAAAATGGGCGGACGCGGCATATTGGCCTTTTACGATCCACTGATGGATCAGGAGGCCCGCGAGCGCCGCCAGCTTGAGACGGATCTGCGGCTTGCCATCAACCGTAACGAATTGCTGTTGAATTATCAGCCGGTCCTGTCCGTCGAATGTGGTCAGGTCGTCGGTTACGAGGCGCTGGTGCGCTGGCAGCACCCGACAAGGGGTGTGGTATCGCCGGATATCTTCATTCCGATTGCCGAAGAAAGCGGGATCATCATTTCGCTCGGCGAATGGGTGTTGCGTGAGGCCTGCCGCCAGGCAAGCACATGGGCACCACATCTGAAGATCGCGGTGAATGTTTCGCCGTTGCAGTTTTCTCTCGCCAATCTCGGTCACGTCGTCTGCACGGTCCTGATGCAGACCGGGCTTTCGCCGAACCGGCTGGAGCTGGAGATTACCGAAGCAGCACTCCTCAAAGACCGCAAGGCGACATTGATCATCCTCAACCAGCTGAAAGCGCTCGGCGTTGCCATTGTCATGGATGATTTCGGCACGGGTTATTCCTCGCTCAGCAACCTGCAGAGTTTCCCCTTCGACAAGATCAAGATCGACCGCAGCTTCATCGCCGCCATGAGCGAGGATGACAATGCCCGCGCCATCGTGCGTGCGGTGATCGGTCTTGGCCGCAGCCTCGACCTGCCGGTGACGGCGGAGGGGATCGAAACGGATGCGCAATATCGCATGGTGGTCGATGAGGGCTGCGCGCAGGCGCAGGGTTATCTCTTCGGTAAACCGGATGTGGCACCGGCCCCGGCTGCAAGCGCCGCCAAGCGGAAGACCCATTCCGCCTGATGAAGGATGCGACGGCGTGCAGCGCGGTTGCTCCCTCCTTTCCCATGTTCGATGGAACGAGAGCGCAGGCAGATCGTTAGGCTTGCGTGTGGTGTGTCCATGCGGTTTCGCCAGATCGGCAACGATGGCCGGGCGGTATGATGCCCTGTCATGGAATGCGCCACGGATGCACATCCATAGTGGAAAAATGCCGGCCCGCAGCGACGGCGAGGGACGACGGACATGAACCGGAGAGCAAGCTGGAAAGGCCATCTGGCGTTTGCCGATTTCAACTGTGAAATCGGCCTTTATTCCGCGTTGAGTTCGGCGGAAAAAATCTCGTTCAATATCGTCAACCGCAAGACCGGCCACCGTGTCGAGCGGCAATATGTCGATAGCGATACGGGTGAAGCGGTTCTTCGCGAGGATCAGGTCAAGGGATATGAACTCGATAATGGCGATCACATCGTCATCGAGGGAGACGAGATCGCGAAGCTGATGCCGGAAAGCGACAAGGTCATCCGCATCAGGCACTTTCTGCCGATGGACGGGATCGACAAGCTTTATTTTGACAGATCCTATTATCTTGCACCGACCGGGGAGGGAGGCGAGGAGGCGCTGACGCTTCTGGCGAAGGCCATGCAGGACGAGAATGTCGCCGCACTCGGCGAGGCAGTGCTTTTTCGCCGTAACCGTGTTCTGTTGATCCGCCCAAGCGGCAGGGCGCTTGTCGCGACGGCGCTCAATTTCAGTTACGAGGTTCGTTCGCAAACCACCGTCTTCAAGTCGATCCCGGGTATCGAGTTCGATGATGAGATGCTGGAGCTTGCCGGCCACATCATCGAAAAGCGCGCCGGCACATTCGATCCGGCGGATTATAGCGACCGTTATAACGATGCGCTGGCGGAACTGGTGAAGGCCAAGATCGAGGGCCGGGAAATCGCCAGGCCGCAGCCGCGCAGGGAAGACAATATCATCGATCTCAAGGAGGCCCTGCGCCGCAGTGCCGGAGCCGGAGCCGGCAGCGGAAAAAAGGCCACGGCGGGCGGCCGCAAGGCCTCGCGGAAAGCGAGCTGATCGATGGGCTTGCAGACCTATAATGCCAAGCGCAGTTTCGACAAGACGCCGGAGCCTGAAGGCACAAAGGCTGAAAAATCGGGATCGAGCTTCGTGATCCAGAAACACGATGCCCGCCGCCTGCATTATGATTTCCGTCTGGAAATGGACGGCGTACTGAAAAGCTGGGCGGTGACGCGCGGCCCGAGCCTCGATCCGGAGGACAAGCGTCTTGCCGTGCATGTGGAGGATCATCCGCTGAGTTACGGCGATTTCGAAGGCGTTATCCCCAAGGGACAATATGGCGGCGGCACCGTCATCGTCTGGGATCGTGGCACCTGGCAGCCGATCGGTGATGCGCGCAAGGGTTATCGCAAGGGCCATCTGGAGTTCGAACTGGAAGGCAAAAAGCTCAAAGGCCGCTGGCATCTGGTGCGCATGCATGGAAAACCTGGGGAAAGCCGGGAGAACTGGCTGCTGATCAAGGGTGACGATGAAGAGGCGAGACACAGTGGCGGTGCGGATATTCTCGAGGAACGGCCGGAATCGGTAAAGACCGGGCGCAGCGTCGAGGAGGTCGCGGCCAAACCAAAAGATACGTGGAATTCCAAGCCGGTCTCGAAAAAGGCCGCCGCTTCGGTCTCCGGCCAAAAACAGGCGCATGCGCTGCCCAAAGGCGCGCGCAAACAGGCCATGCCGCCCTTCGTGCCGCCGGCGCTTGCGATGCTGAAGCCGAAACCGCCGGAGGGCTCACGCTGGCTGCATGAAATCAAATTTGACGGTTACCGTTTGCAGGCGCGTGTCGATCAGGGAAAACTTCAGCTCCTGACCCGCAGCGGGCTGGACTGGACGGAGAAATTCGGCGGTGCCGTGACGGCGGTGCTCCGGGCGCTGCCGGTGGAAACGGTGCTGATCGATGGCGAAATCGTCGTCGAACGCGACAGCGGCGCCTCCGATTTCTCTGCCCTGCAGCAGGATCTGAGCGAAGGACGCAGCGACCGTTTTGTCTTTTACGCCTTCGACCTCCTTTATCTGGATGGCAGCGACCTGCGCGGTGCTGCGCTGAGCGAACGAAAGGCGCTGCTGGAAAAACTGCTGCCGGCGGGCGATCCCCATCTCCGTTATAGCCAGCATTTCGAGGAAAGCGGTGCACTTGTGCTTGACCATGCCTGCCGGCTCAGCCTCGAAGGGGTGATTTCCAAGGTCAAGGGCAGCAAATATGTGTCCGGCCGCAAGGGCGAATGGGTAAAGTCCAAATGCTCGATGCGGCAGGAATTCGTCATTGGCGGTTATACGCTCTCCTCGACGTCGGATCATGCCATCGGCTCGCTCGCGCTCGGTGTCCATGAAAATGACAGGCTGCGCCATGTTGGCCGCGTCGGCACCGGTTTTACGGGGGAGGCGGCGGAGATGCTGCTCGGCCGCCTGACGCCACTGGAACGCAGGGAAAGCCCCTTCGGCAACAGGCTGACCGCGCTTGCCCGCCGCGATCTTCATTTCGTGAAGCCGGAACTGGTGGCGGAAGTGGAGTTTCGCGCCTGGTCGGGAGATGGCAATCTGCGCCACGCATCCTTCCGGGGCCTGCGCGAAGACAAGCCGGCAGAAGACATTGAGCGGGAGGAGAAGGCCGTGTCGGATACCAATGCGCCGTTATCGAAGATCAAGTTCACTCATCCGGACCGGCTCTACTGGCCGGATGACGGCGTCACCAAGGAGGGGCTTGCCGACTATTATGCGCAGGTCTGGCGGCACATGGCGCCCTTCGTCGTCAACCGGCCGCTGGCGCTGCTGCGCTGCCCGGAGGGCATAGAAGGGCAGCGGTTTTTCCAGAAACATGCCTGGCGCGGCATCAACAAGGCGATCGAGCAGATCAAGGATCCCAAGGACAAGGGCGGCGAACCGCTGATCCGCATCACCGATTTCGATGGCATGATGGCGCTCGTGCAATCCGCCGCGCTTGAAATTCACCCATGGGGCGTAACCACCGCCAACTGGGAGAAGCCGGACATGATCACCATGGATATCGACCCCGGTGACGACGTGGCCTGGGAAGCGGTGATCGAGGCGGCGCGCGAACTGAAACGGCGTTTCGAGGCGGCCGGCCTTGCCGCTTTCGTCAAGACATCCGGCGGCAAGGGGCTGCATGTTGTCACGCCGCTGAAACCGCAGGCGGGCTGGGCTGCCGTCAACGCCTTCGCCAAAGCCATGGCGGCGGATATGGCGAAGGCGGAGCCGGAAAAATATCTATCCGTCGCCACCAAGGCGAAACGGCAGGGCCGCATCTTCATCGATTATCTGCGCAATGGCCGAGGCAATACGGCGGTTGCGGCCTATTCGACGCGCGCCCGTCCGGGTGCGGCCATTTCCGCGCCGCTGGAATGGTCGGAGCTTACGGCCGAGATCGGCCCGGCCCACTTCACCGTGAGCAATATCGGTGCGCGCCTTTCCGCCCTGAAGAAAGACCCCTGGGATGGCTTTTTTGCCGCGGCCGAACCGCTGCCGAAAAAGGCGAACTGAGGACCGCGATCCTCTCATGCATTTTCACGAAAACTGATCGCGGTCTCCGCCGGCAAAGCAAAACGCTCTAGCGTCTTTTTTCGCTCGCAAGGCTTTTTTTCAGGGCGTCCATGATGTTGATGACATTGCCGCCCGTGCGCGTCTTTGTGCCGGTTGGTTTTTTGGAGGAGGAGACTTCCTCTCCCTTGGACTTGAGCAGGGACTTGATCTTCTTCTGAATGGGGTCCTGCACCAAAGCCGGCTTCCATTCCGTCACCTGTTTGCCGATGCGTTTTTCCATGGCTTCCAGCAGCGGCGGGTCAATCTTCATTTTCGGCTCCAGCGCATCGATGCTTTCACGCACCTCCTCGCCATAATGCAGCGTCCACAGGATGATGCCCTTGCCGGACGGTTCGAGCAAAACTGCCCGTTCCCGGCGGTAGATCACCAGCCGCGCAATGCCGAAAACATCGTTCGCCCTCATTGCTTCGCGAATGACGCTGAAGGCTTCAGTGCCGATCTTGTCTTCCGGGCGCAGGAAATGCGGACGGTCGTACCAGATCCAGTCGATCGAACCCTTGGGAACGAAGGTCTTGATGTCGATTGTGCGGGTGCTTTCCAGCGCCACAGCATCGATCTCGTCATCCTCCAGCAGCACATAATCGTCCTCGCCGCGGGGAAAACCCTTCACCTGGTTTTTCGCGGCGACCAGCCTGTGGGTGACGCTGTCGACGTACCGGCTTTCGACGCGGTTGCCGGTTTTGCGGTTGAGGATGTGGAAGGTGTATTTGTTGCCCTCGGTGGTCGCGGGCGTCAGCGAAACGGAGGCCGTCACCAGCGACAGCTTCAGATAACCCTTCCAGAAAACCTGCCGTGCCATTTTGCTGTCCGTTTCGCCATTGGTCCCCCGGAACAACAGCCACCGGGCGGCTTTTGTTCCGGGAGAGTGGCAATCCGCAGCTATCAGCCGAACAGCGACGTCAGCCCATAAACCGCGGCGGAGATGAGTGCCGCGGCCGGCATGGTCACGATCCAGGCGATGACGATATTGCCGGCAAGGCCCCAGCGCACCGCCGAGACGCGGCGGGCCGCACCCACACCGACGATGGCGCCGGTGATCGTGTGGGTGGTGGACACGGGAATGCCGAGCCAGGTGGCGCCAAACAGGGTCAGCGCGCCACCGGTTTCGGCGCAAAAACCCTGCATCGGATTGAGCCGGGTGATTTTCGATCCCATCGTGTGCACGATACGCCAGCCGCCGAACAGCGTGCCGAGCGCCATGGCCGACTGGCAGGAAATCACCACCCAGAAGGGCACGTAGAAGCTTTCGCCGAGATGCCCCTGGCTGAACAGCAGCACGGCGATGATGCCCATGGTCTTCTGAGCGTCATTGCCGCCGTGGCCGAGCGAATAAAGCGAGGCGGAAATGAACTGCATGACGCGGAAGGTGCGGTCGACCGCAAAAGGCGTCTGCCGAACGAACAGCCACGACACGGCAAGGACCAGAAGCAGCGCCAGGAAAAAGCCGATGGCCGGCGACATGAAGATGGCGCCCACGGTCTTGAGCAGGCCGGACCAGACGATGGAATTAAAGCCCACCTTCGCAAAGCCCGCACCGACGAGACCACCGATCAGCGAGTGCGACGAGCTGGAGGGAATGCCGAAAATCCAGGTGACGATGTTCCAGACGATCGCTCCGATCAGCGCCGCGAAGATGACCTGCGGTGACACGATGGCCGGATCGATGATGCCGGTGCCGAGTGTTTCGGCCACATGCAGGCCGAAGAACAGGAAGGCGATGAAATTGAAGAATGCCGCCCAGGCGACCGCATATTGCGGCCGCAGCACACGGGTGGAAACGATGGTGGCGATGGAGTTTGCGGCGTCGTGCAGGCCGTTCAGGAAATCGAAGAACAGCGCGATGGCAATGAGGCCGACAAGCAGCGGCAGGGCAAGTGCGACATCCATCAGACGTTCTCGATCACGATGCCGCTGATCTCGTTGGCTACATCCTCGAAGCGGTCCACGACCTTTTCGAGTTCGCCATAGATCTCGCTGCCGATCATATAGGCCATGGCATTGCCGCTCGCGCCGTGGCGGCGGAAGAGGTCCTTGAGACCGAGGTCATGAAGTTCGTCCGAGCGGCCTTCAACGCGGGTCACCTCTTCGGCGATGGACGACAGGCGATGCGCATTCGTGCCGACCTTGTTGAGAAGCGGGATGGCCTCCGCGATGAGGCCGGCCGCGCGGACGATTTCGTGGCCCATCTCCTTCATCAGCGGGTCGAACTCGCTCTGTTCGAAAAGCCGGATGGTCTTGACCGTCTTGTGCATCATGTCGATGGCGTCATCCATGGACTGGATGAGGTCCTTGATGTCGCCCCGGTCGAAGGGGGTGATGAAGCTGCGCCTGACCGCAAGCAGAACGTCGCGGGTAATATCGTCCGCCTGGTGTTCCAGCGCGACGATGAGGTCGCAGTTCTTCTCGACGTCGACGCCGCTCAAAAGATGGTCAAGCGCTTCAGCCGCCTTGATGACCGTTTCGGAATGTTTGCTGAACATGTCGAAGAAACGGTCCTCGCGCGGCATCAGCTTGCGAAAAATACTCATCATGCGAATTGGCCCTCAATGGCGCTTTATTAGTTGTGGGGGGTGATTGTCATAAAACTGTCATAAATGTACGCGGGGCATTGATGCAACCCGGAAAATCGGCACTATCAACGGATATGAAACCCGCCAAGAAACGCCGGAAGACCCGCCCGGCCCGTCCACTCACATTGCTTCAGCAGCTGGCTGCTGTTCCGGAAAAGCTCTTCACCGGTGCTTTTCGGCAGCAATATGCCGCGCTCTGCTTCCGTTATGCCGGCAATGGCGGGGATGTCGAAATCCTCCTTGTGACCTCCCGGACCAGCGGACGCTGGATCATTCCGCGCGGCTGGCCGATGAAACGCAAGAAGCCGCATCAGGCGGCGGCCATCGAGGCATGGGAGGAGGCGGGCGTGCGCGGCCGGGTGAGAAAGGACGCCATCGGTCGCTATACCTATCTCAAGATGCTCGATGATGGCGATGTCGTGCCCTGCATGGTCGACGTGTTCCAGATCGAGGTGACGGAGGCCGATGCGCTTTTCAAGGAAAGCGGCGAACGCCTCCTGGAATGGGTGCGCCCTGACGAGGCGGCAAGGCGCGTTCGCGATATCGAGCTGAAATCGCTGTTGGTTGATTTCAAGCCCAAAGGCAAAAAGAAAGGCCGAACGAAGGAGGGCAACTAGCGGCGGCTTTCGCGCCGCCGGCTTCCGCGCCGCCGGGCATTAAGTCACTGGGCCGGGTGATGCGCAGGGTCCGCGTCGCTCGCCGCATCCGGCGCCTTTGGCAGCAGGTGGGCGAAACGCCGCGTGATGCTGTCGATACAGGACAAGATCGCAGGCACCACGATCAGGGTCAGCAGCGTGGAACTGATGAGGCCGCCAACCACCGCATGCGCCATCGGCGCGCGCTGCGCTCCACCCCCGGCCACGGCGAGGCCGAGCGGGATCATGCCGAAGATCATCGCAAGCGTCGTCATGATGATCGGGCGGAAGCGGATGACGCCGGCATTTGCCAGCGCTTCGTTGAGGGAGAGCCCCCGCCGTCGTTCGCGATTGGCGAAATCGACCAGCAATATGCCGTTTTTGGTGACGAGGCCCATCAGCATGATGAAGCCGATCAGCGAGAACATGTTGATGGTGCTACCAGCCACCATGAGGCCGATGAGGACACCGATGAGCGACAGCGGCAGCGACACCATGATGGCGAGCGGTTGCAGGAAGCTGCCGAATTGCGAGGCGAGCACGATATAGATGAAGATGACGGCCATGCTGAGCGCCGTGACCATGTGGCCGATGGTCTCCTGCATGGTTTCGGCCTCACCGCCGAAGCGGATGCGGTAACCCTCCGGCAGATCGCGGCCGGCGGTCAGGCTTTGCAGGGTCTCCGTCACGTCGCCAAGCGTGCGGCCGGCGATATTGGCCGATACCAGTATTTCGCGGCGATTGTCGATACGGCGGATTTCGGCCGGCGCCGGCACGGTGGCGATATCGGCGACCTGATCCAGACGCACCATCTGCGGCGCACCGGTCGGTCCCGTGCGGCCGGTCGCGATCATCAGGTCACCCAGCCTTGCCGCATCGGAGCGCCGCTCGGCGGGCAGGCGAATGACGATATCGTAGCTGTTGCCATTTGCATCGGTCCATTTAGAAACATCCTCGCCGCCGATGAGGGGAGACAGGGCGGCAGCTAGATCGGCCCTGGCAATGCCGAGATCGCTTGCCGCGGCGGGCTTCAGTCGGACGGACAGGATTGCGGTCACATCCTTGGCGCTGGAGGTCACATCCACCAGGCCGGGAATTTTTTTCATATCCTCCACCAGACCGGCGGCGATTTTTTCGAGGACGGCCCGGTCGTCACCGAGGATGCTGAGCTGCACCGGGCTTTCGCCGCCGCCAAGACCGTTCTGCAGGATGTTGATCTCGATACCGGGGATTGCCGACAGGCGTTTGCGGACCGGTTCAGCAAGGGAAAGCGGGGTCTGCGTGCGTGCCGAAAGCGGCACCAGCCCCACGAGAATGGCGGCGCGATGTTTGCCGGCCGCACCGCCTGTATTGACGGTGGAATAAAGCGTCTCGACCTCCGGAAATTCCCTGAGCGCCTTCTCGACCTGCCTGAGCTTCGCCGTCGTATAATCGAGCGAAGAACCGACCGGCGCGGTGACATTGATCTGGAAGCGGCCCTCATCGGCATTCGGAACGAATTCCGTGCCCACCAGCGGCACCATGAACAGGCTGCTGATAAAAATCCCGGCCGTGGCAAGCAGGGTGATGAACCGGTGGCGCAAGGTCCAGCCGATCGCACGCCGGTATTGCCCGGCCATCCATTCGAAGCCACGGTCGAAACGGGCGATCAGCCGGCCAATCGGCCCCCGCTTCGCATCGGCCTGCGCATCCGGATCATACCAGACGCTCGATAGCATAGGATCGAGCGTGAAGGCGACGAAAAGCGAGATCAGCACGGCAGCGGAAACGGTGACGCCGAACTGGTAGAAAAACCGGCCGACGATTCCGTCCATGAAGGCAACCGGCAGGAACACGGCCACGATCGTCGCCGTCGTCGCGATCACCGCAAGCCCGATTTCGTTGGTGCCTTCGAGTGCGGCGCGCAGATGGGATTTGCCCATGTGAAGATGGCGGGTGATGTTTTCGCGCACCACGATGGCGTCATCCACCAGAATACCGATGGACAGCGTCAGGGCCAGCAGGCTGAGCGTGTTGAGGGTGAAACCGAGGAAATCGATTACGGTGAGCGTACCGATGATCGCGATCGGCAGCGTCAACCCGGTGATGACGGTGCTACGCCAGGAATTGAGGAACAGGAAGACGATGGCGACGGCAAGCGCCGCACCTTCGATCAGCGTGGTCTGGACCTGTGTGACCGATTCCCGGATGGGGACCGATGTATCCGTGACAATACGCAATTGCACGTTCTGCGCGGCAAGTTCGGCGTTGAGCGCATCGAGGCGCTTTCGCACGTCGCTCACCACCTGAACCGTATTGGCGTCCTGCACCTTGACGATGTCGATCGCCAGCGCCGTCTGGCCATTATAGAGGGCGCGGTTTTCGGCATCGGCAGCCCCTTGCGAAAGCCTGGCGACGTCGCGAAGCGGGATGGCCACGCCGCCACGCCTTGCCACGACCATATCCAGCAATGCCTGCGGTTCCTCAATGCGCCCCTGCACCTGAATGGTGCGTTCGGAGACGGGATCAACGACGCTGCCGGCCGGGCTGTTGCCGTTTCCGGTCCGCAGCGCGTCCACCACCTCGTTGATACCGATGCCGAGCGCGCGCATGCGTGTCTCGTCGATTGTGACGTCGATCTGCCGTTTGCGACCGCCCACCAGCGTCGCCTGCCCGACGCCGGCAACGGTCGTCAACTGCCGCACCACTCTCTGGTCGGCAAGGGTGGTGAGTGCGGGCACATCGAGCGATGTGGAACTGATCGCCAGCGACAGAACCGGCTCGGCGGCGGGGTCGAACCGCGAGATGACCGGCTTTTTGGCGTCCTCCGGGAAATTCGCCTCGATGGTGGCGATCTTGTCGCGCACCTCCTGTGCGGCGGCCGAACTCTGGACTTCGAGCTTGAATTTCGCGACGACAACCGAACGCCCTTCATAAGAGGTGGATGTCACCTCATCGAGGCCGCCGATGGCGTTCAGCGCGTCCTCAACCGGGCGCGTCACCTCGGTTTCCACCGTCTCCGGCGTTGCGCCGGGATAGGCGGTGACGACCACCACGACGGGAACGTCGACATTGGGATATTGGTCCAGTCCCAGCCGCTGCAATGAAAAGGCGCCCATGACCAGAAGCGCCACCATCATCATGGTGGCGAAGACGGGATGGGCAACGGATATGCGGGTCAAAAACATCTCAACCTGCCTTGTCGATGGTGACGGCCATATCGGGCCGCAATTCGGGAAGCGGCGCCGTCAGGATCGTCTCGCCACCCGCAAGGCCCGCGCCGATCTCGACCAGGCTGTCGCCGTTCCAGCGTGACCCCACGGCAACCGTCTGACGGCGCAGGTGGCCGTCCTGTACCTTGAGGACGTGGTAACCGGTCTCGTCCTTGCGCAGCGCGATGGCGGGAACGACAAGCGCATCGTTTTTTTCACGCAGCAGGATCGATCCGCTGGCGAACATTCCGCCCCACAATTGCCCGTCACGATTGGCAAGCCTGAGATAGACGGCAACGACGCGTGTGCCATCCTCGGCAACCGGGCTGACGCGCTCGACCGTGCCTTTGACGATCTGGCCGGCGAGGCCGTCGATCTCCAGTTCCGCCGTCTGGCCGCGTGCGACGCGTGGAATATCGCGGGTGGCGACAAGGACCTTCGCTTCCAGCACGCTGGTATCGACCAGCGTGAGCAGCTCGCCATCCGCGCCGATACGCGCGCCCGCCTCCGCCAGCCGCCGGGTGATGGTGCCGCTAAATGGCGCACGAATTTCGGCGTTGCGAAGGGCGATCCGGGCGATGTCCACCTGTGCTGAAAGACTTTGAACCCTTGCCGTTTTCACCACGACGTCGCTTTTCGCCTTGTCGAGCTGTTCGGCCGAGGTGATGTTTTTTGCAGCCAGCTGTTCGGTTCGGGTCAGGGCCTGCATCGCCAGCGTCAGCTCCGCCTCGGCCGCATCCCGGTCGCTCTGCCGTAAAAGCAGTGTCGATTGCAAATCGTCGGTTTCGAAACGCACAAGCACATCGCCCGCCCGCACCGCCTGTCCGTCGCGGACATTCATTTCGAGAATCTTGCCGGCCTCACGGGCGCGGATCACGACGCGGTTGACCGGCTGAAGCTCGCCGCTGATGCTGAGCCGCTCCGCCATCGGGCGCGCGCCGATCTTCGATATTTCCGCCGACGTCAGTTCGAAAGGAATGCCGGCCGGGCTCATCGCGGTCGTCGCCACGATATCCTTGATACGCTCATTCGCATCGACGTTTCCGCGCGCCGGATCGAGAGCGGTGACAACGAGGGCGCAGCCCGCAAGCGCCATCCCCGCCTTGATCGTTCTCTTCATCCACATACCGTAATCCTCCAGGCAAAACTCATATCCTGTGACCGCTGGGTCATGTTGCCTGTCCTGCAGGCTGATGGCTTAGGGATAAGCGCCTATAATTGCAGCAGCATTACCCTGCCGCGGCCGCCTTGCCGCAATACTGCCGCAACCTTTCTGGCAGACAAGGGAAGGCGAAGGGACGGTGACGCATGAGACTTCTGTTGATCGAAGACGAAAAGGAAATGGCGGATGCGCTGACGGCAACGCTTGGCAGGCAGGGCATTGTCATCGACCATACAATGTGGCTCGGCGACGCCATGGAACTGACGCGCCAGCATGTCTATGACGCCATCCTGCTCGACCGTCGCCTGCCGGACGGGGAGGGCCTTGCCTTCATTCCGCAGTTGCGCCGCGCCGGCGTCGATACGCCGATCATTCTGCTGACGGCCATGAATGAGCCGGAAGAGCGGATCGCCGGGCTGGATGGCGGCGCCGACGACTATCTCGGCAAGCCGTTCCTCATCGGAGAGCTGCTGGCAAGGGTGCGCGCAGTTTTAAGACGGCCGGCCAACCTCGCGCCGGCCGAGATTACCGCCGGCCGCATCGTCATCGACCCGCTTCATCTGAGCGTCACGATCAATTCGGTTCCCTTCGACCTGCCGAGACGCGAGCTTCTGGTTCTCGTTACGCTGGCGAAACGGAAGGGCAAATCCGTATTGCGCTCCACGCTTGAGGCGGCGGTTTATAATTACGAAGAGGAAATCCAGTCCAATGCGCTCGATGCGCATATATCGCGGCTGCGAAAACGCCTGCTCGATGCATCGGCCGGGGTCGGCGTGCACAATATTCGCGGCATCGGTTATCTGCTGAAGGAAGAGACATGACAGCGCAGGACAAGTCCAATCCGTCATTGTGGTGGAAATTAAGCTGGCAGCTCAGCGTCGTCGTCTCCGCCATGATCGCCGTGGTCATCATCGGTCTCTGCTTTTATGGCGTGACGATGCTTTCGCCCAATATTGCGCTCTGGGACGACCTGTCGGCGACACTAGACGGGACGTTTTCGCTCGATCCGCAAAAAGGATTGGTCATTGCCGAAGGCCCGGCATTGCGAACTCTCAAGGCGGAGAATTCAACGCTCTGGTTTGTGGCTTCCACGCTGGACGGGCAGGTGGCGACCTATGGCGCCGTACCTGCCGTTTATGAGGAACTGTCGCAGTATCTGCATCTGATGACGGATGCCGATATTCGCGGCGGAAAGGGTATCGTCGAGGTCGCCCTGGTTGAAAGCATGGAGACGAACCTCGGTCCCGTAAGGGTCATGTTCGGCGGAGCCACGCATGTCAGCGGGCAGTTTCTGACGCTTCTCGCCGGAACCTACAAGATTTACGTTCCCCTGCTGGCCGTCATTTTGCCTGCCGTGTTCTTCTCGGTTCCGCGCATCGTGCGCCAGGCGCTCTCCGGCCTCAGTTCCGTCGTCAAAAAGGCGCCCGAGATCGATCCGCGCCGGCCGGGCGCGAGGCTTCCCGTCGACGATGTGCCGCGCGAGGTCGTTCCCCTGATCATTGCCTTCAACAGCATCCTCGAACGGCTGGAGGAGCAGTTTCGGGCGCGGCAGCGTTTTCTCATCGATGCGGCGCATGAGTTGCGAACGCCGATTGCCATCATGCAGACCCGGATCGAGGGTTTGCCCGGGCCGGAACAGCAACGCCTGATGGAGGATGTCGCGCGGCTTGGGGAAACCACCGAACAGCTTCTGGCCTTCGAACGCAACGATCAGGTGAACGACCGGCGTGAGACGGTGGACCTTGTCGAGATGGCACGCACCGTCGTCGCCGATCTTGCGCCGCTTGCGCTCTCGGCGGGCTATGACATCTCCTTCGAGACGCAGAGCGCGCGATACGAGGTGCAGGGCAACCCGTTCACCCTGCCGCGCGCCATCAGCAATATCGTGCGCAATGCCATCGATCACGGTGGAAACAGTGGGGCGATCCATGTTTCGGTTCTCGCCAACGGCGAAATCGCGATTTCCGACGAGGGACGGGGAATAGCCGAAGACCAGCAGGAGCGGATTTTCGAGCCTTTTTACCGCATCACGCCGCGCAGCACCGGGGCAGGGCTTGGGCTCAGCCTCGTCAAGCAGATCGTCGCCAATCACGACGGGCGAATCTTCCTGGACAGCAGCGCCTTCGGAAGCACCTTCCGGTTGCGTTTTTGAGCCCGTCCTGAATGTCATACAGAGGCGTAATTGTAATGTTGCCGCAATTTTCGCCGTCGTACCGTGTGGGCGGGGGTTCAACCATGCCAACCGGAGTATATGCAGTGAAACAGCAGTGGAATCTGTTTGCCCGGGCTTCCGGCGATAAGGCGGCCCGGAGCCGCGGCATCGCCTTTGCGACCTTGCCCTTCGCCATCATCATGTCCGGCTGCACCTCCGTGCCGCTCAAGGAAGGCGGCACGCTGACCTCCTATGCGCAACTGAGCCCCGCCAAGGGCAAGTTCACCAAATCGCGGAGCTTCGTGGACGCCTATGGCTTGGCCGCGGTAAAAACCGTTGCCATCGTGCCGACCACATTTTCCTTCGCCGCCTCGTCGCGCGTCACATCGGAAAAGGACCGCGCGCTTGTCTCGAACGCGCTTGATCGTGCCATCTGCGTGGCGCTCAGCGACAAGTACCGCATCGCCGCGCTTGGCCAGCCGGCGGACATGACGGTGCGCACCGTCATCACCGATCTGGTGCCGACCGACAAGACCATGGCGGGGGTATCGACGGCGGTGTCGCTCGGCAGCAGTTTTGTCCTGCCGGTCAGTGTGCCGCGTCTGCCCTTCGGGCTCGGCGGTCTCGCCGTCGAGGCGGAAGCGGTGGATAACACCGGTGTCCAGCGTGCGGCAGCCATCTGGTCCAAGGGCGCGAATTCCATCACCAGCGATCCCCGTGTATCGGAAATCGGCGATGCTTATGGACTTGCGGCCGATTTCTCCAATTATTTCGCGCGCATTCTGGTGACGGGCAAGGTTTCCGACGGGCTGAACCTCTCCATTCCCTCCGGCCATCGCATTCGGTCCGCTCTGGGCGGGAAACCGAAATATGTCGAATGTGACGCCTATGGCCGGTCACGCGGCTTGAAGGGCATGGTGGCCGACAAGTTCGGCGCACCACCGGAATGGACCGACAGACACGCAGGGGCGGCATCGCGATAAGTCAGCCGCCACATCTCTGGTCGCGCGCATTGCGATGTGCGCGATCATCCGGCCGAGCCATCATGATACGAGGCCGAGTTTCTGAAGGCCGCATTCGCGGACGATCTCGGAAATATGGGCGAACTGCGCCGAAAGCGGATTGCTCTTGCGCCAGACCATGCCGATGGTGCGCGACGGGCGCGGTTCCGCCAGACGAAACACCGAGACGGTGGATTGCCGCGTTTCCATATCGACCGCCATCTGCGGAATGAGCGTGACGCCGATACCCGCGCCGACCATCTGCACCAGCGTGGAAAGCGAACTGCCCTCCATCAGCACGCGCGGCGGCGCATTCGTGGTGCTGCAGAAAGAGAGTGCCTGGTTGCGGAAACAATGGCCTTCCTCCAGCAGCAGCAGGCGCATTTCACCCAGCTTGTCGGCACTCGGAACCGGCATGCCGGCATCCTCCATCGGCCGCACCAGAATGAATTCCTCCGAAAACAGCGGAACTTCTTCCAGAGCGGGTTCCGAGACGGGCAGCGCAACGATCGCCATGTCGAGCCGGGCTTCCAGAAGGTCTTCGATGAGCTTCTGCGTTACCGCCTCGCGCGGGCGTGCCTCCAGTCCGGGATAGTGCCGGGTCAGCGTCTTGATTACCTGCGGCAAAAGATAGGGCGCGACGGTGGGAATGACGCCGATGCGCAGGCGGCCGCTGAGCGGGCCATGCCCCGCGCGCGCCAGATCCTGCAATTCGTCCACCGACCGCAGGATCGCGCGGGTGCGCTCGGCGAATTCTTCGCCAAGTGCCGTCAGCCGGATCTGGCGGCTGCCCCGTTCAACCAGCGGCGCGCCGATCAGTTCCTCCAGTTCGCGGATCTGCAAAGACAGCGCGGGCTGGGAAATGGCGCAGGATTCCGCCGCGCGCCCGAAATGGCCGATCTTGGCCAGCGCGTCGAAATAACGAAGATGTTTCATGGAGAGCGCAATCATAAGCTCAGCATATCGCAGCCTTTAGAATATACAATTGGAAATTATGGAACCCGGCTGTTAGTCATCGTCATGACAGAAAGAGGCTGTAGCTGTGAAAGATCAGAAGCGTCGTTGCGGGGTTTTCCCAGGGTCCGTCGCGGGCTAGAATTCCAGCATGCTGCACATGTCGAATTGATTATTTCGTTTAATTGCTAAACCCATCGGAGGGCGAAATGGACGCAACTTCAAAACCGGCTGGCAAGTGTCCCGTCATGCATGGAGGCAATACGGCCTCTGGCAAATCGGTTACCGAATGGTGGCCGAACGCGCTGAACCTCGATATCCTGCATCAGCACGACACCAAGACCAATCCGCTCGGCACCTCCTTCAACTATCGTGAAGCGCTCAAGACCCTTGATGTCGAAGCCCTCAAGGCCGATCTGCGCGCCCTGATGACCGACAGCCAGGAATGGTGGCCGGCCGACTGGGGCAGCTATGTCGGCATGATGGCGCGCGTTACCTGGCATGCCGCCGGTTCCTATCGTGTGACCGACGGTCGCGGTGGTGCCAACACCGGTAACCAGCGTTTTGCACCGCTCAATTCCTGGCCGGACAATGTCAACACCGACAAGGGCCGCCGCCTGCTGTGGCCGATCAAGAAGAAATACGGCAACAAGATTTCCTGGGCCGATCTCATCGCGCTCGCCGGCACGATCGCTTACGACGTCGCCGGTCTGAAGACCTTCGGTTTCGCCTTCGGCCGAGAAGATATCTGGGCGCCGGAAAAAGACACCTATTGGGGTGATGAAAAGGAATGGCTGGCGCCGAGCGACGGCCGTTATGGCGATGTGAGCAAGCCCGAGACACTGGAAAACCCGCTTGCCGCCGTGCAGATGGGCCTCATCTACGTCAACCCGGAAGGTGTCAACGGCAAGTCCGATCCGCTGGCGACGGCGGCGCAGATGCGCGAAACCTTTGCCCGCATGGGCATGGATGACGAGGAAACCGTTGCCCTGACCGCCGGCGGCCACACCATCGGCAAGTCGCACGGCAATGGCAGCGCCGCCAATCTCAGCCCCGATCCGGAAGCTGCAGGCCCGGAATATCAGGGTCTCGGCTGGATCAATACCAAGGGTCGCGGCATCGGCCGTGACACCGTGGTGTCGGGTATCGAAGGCGCGTGGACGAGCGAGCCCACCAAGTGGGACAACGGCTTCTTCGACATGCTGTTCAAGCATGAGTGGACCTTGACGCACAGCCCCGCCGGTGCATCGCAATGGGCGCCGATCACCATCGCCGAAGAGGACAAGCCGGTCGACGTCGAGGATGCCTCGATCCGCACCATTCCGATGATGACCGATGCCGACATGGCCCTGAAGGTCGATCCGATCTACCGCGAGATTTCGCTGAAGTTCAAGGATGATCAGGACCATTTCTCCGAGGTCTTCGCCCGCGCATGGTTCAAGCTGACGCATCGCGACATGGGGCCGAAGTCCCGTTACATCGGCCCGGATGTTCCGGCTGAAGACCTGATCTGGCAGGATCCGATCCCGGCAGGTTCGACGAGCTACGATGTCGCTGCCGTCAAGGCGAAGATCGCTGCTTCCGGTTTTTCGGTTGCCGATCTGGTTTCGACCGCATGGGACAGCGCCCGCACCTTCCGCGGCTCGGACAAACGCGGCGGCGCCAATGGCGCACGTATTCGCTTGGCACCGCAGAAGGATTGGGAAGGCAACGAGCCCGCCCGTCTTTCCCGCGTGCTCTCGGTTCTTGAGCCGATCGCCCGTGAAACCGGCGCAAGCATCGCCGATGTGATCGTTCTGGCCGGCAATTACGGTGTGGAGCAGGCGGCGAAAGCGGCCGGTTTCGACATCGCCGTGCCTTTCGCGGCTGGCCGTGGTGACGCTTCCGCCGAACAGACGGATGCCGACAGCTTCGCGCCGCTTGAACCGCTGGCGGATGGTTTCCGCAACTGGGTCAAGAAGGACTATGTGGTCAGCCCCGAAGAGCTGCTGCTCGACCGCGCGCAGCTTCTCGGCCTCACCGCGCCGGAACTGACCGTCCTCATTGGTGGCCTGCGCGTCATCGGCGCCAATTACGGTGGTGCGGCGCACGGCGTCTTCACCGACAAGCCGGGTGCGCTGACGACGGATTTCTTCACGACGCTGACGGACATGGCTTATTCCTGGGTTCCGACCGGCAACAATCTCTATGAGATCCGTGATCGCAAGACCGGCGCAGCCAAATATTCGGCGACCCGTGTCGATCTCGTGATTGGCTCCAACTCCATCCTGCGCGCCTATGCGGAAGTTTATGCGCAGGACGACAACAGGGAAAAATTCGTCCGCGACTTCATCGCCGCCTGGACGAAGGTGATGAACGCCGACCGTTTCGACCTGCTCTGAGCGGAAAACCTGTTCGCCGAAAAAACAACACCTCCCCGAGCGATCGGGGAGGTGTTTTTATTTTTCGCCGTCGAGATCAACGGCACGCCATATTCATCGGTCAGCGATGGCCCGAGGGCGGAACCTGCCGTTCAGGTGACGATTTTTCGTTTTTTCCCGAAGGCGTCTTTCCATTCTTCTCATTTTCATGGGCATCGGGGCCGGCAACAATCACGCCACGGCCCTGCTCTTCGCGTTTCTTGTCGGCGAAGTTGCCCGTTTCCTTTTTCTCGCTCATCACTGTCTCCTTGGTCCTGGTTCGTCCATGACACAACGGATGACGAAGGGGTGGGTTCCAGACAGGGCGTTACGCTATTGGCGGAGATTCAAGGCCAAGCGGCATAGGAATGGGGAGGAATATCTTGTGCCCGCATCGCTGCCCTTCGGAATCGGCCGGGAGATCTGCCCTCCTTGCGGGTGAAAAAGCGGTTGAAATAACCCGGATCCTGAAACCCCAAACGAAACGCGATTTCAGCAACTTGCAGGGAAGAGTTCAGAAGAAGCTCGCGCGCTTCCGAGAGCAGTTCGCGATGAATGTGGGCCTGCGGTGAAAGGCCTGTCGCGTTTTTGATGATCGAGCCCAGCCGGTCGCGGCTGATGCCGAGGTGGTGGGCATAGTCATCGACGCTCCAATGGTTGCGTTTATATTGCGCGACCAGCAGAACAAAACGTTCCGTCATGCTCGACGGCAGGGAAACCGCGCCGATTTCCGCTGTAGCATGCTGGCATATGCGGATCAGCGCGACGGACAGAAGGTTGGTGATGATCGTTTCCGTGACCGCTGTTGGTCTGAGGTTTTCAGCGGCGATGGTTTCCAGATAACCTGCCAGCTCCGCATGATCCCTCTCCGCAAGTGTCTCAGTCAGAACCCGTTGCAGGCCATTGCGAAGGGTGATTGCGCTTGTCCCTGCCGGCATTGCATGCGCAAGGCCGATTTCCGAGGCGGAAAGCAGCGAGGCGCGGCCTCCCGCCGCCAGTCGCAGGCGCCCGGTAAGGCCCGCGGGCAGCCAAGCCAATCCCGGTGCGGGCAAGGCAATGGTTTCGCCTTCCCGAATGATTTGCGCATGGCCGGCGGCAAGAAGGATGAGATGGGCATTACCCGCCGTCAGTTTGACCTCGCTTACCCGCAGCGATGAATTCAACATCCGCGCCAGCGTGGCCTGGCCGTTGCCGGCATTGTGATTTTGAAACGCCATTCAACCCTCAAAAGTACAATAAGCAGCCATACTAGTGCATTTTATCAGAGGCTGTCGTTGCTAAACTTCGGTCATAACGGGCGGAAGACCTTGAGGAGAAGGTCGCCCGACAGGAGGAGACATATGCAGACTGTCAATCTTTTTATCGGCGGCGACCATTGCCCGGCTACAGGCGGCAAGCGCTTCGAACGCCATAATCCCATCACCGGTGAGGTGGCGACCGACGCGGCGGCGGCGACGCCGGAGGATGCGACGCGTGCGGCCGATGCCGCAGCCGCCGCCTTTCCGGTCTGGTCGGCAACGCCGCCCGGCGAACGCCGCCGGCTGCTCCTTGCGGCGGCGCAGGCGCTTCTCGCCGCCGGGCCGGATATCACGCAGGCGATGAAGGAAGAGATCGGCGCGACGGACGCCTGGGCCGGCTTCAATGTGAAGCTTGCCAGCGACATGCTGGTCGAGGCGGCGAGCCTGACGACCCAGATCAAGGGCGAGATCATCCCCTCCAACCGGCCGGGCACCATGGCAATGGCGGTTCGTCAGCCAGCCGGCGTCGTGCTCTCCATCGCGCCATGGAACGCGCCGGTCATTCTCGGTGTGCGCTCCATCGCGACGCCGCTCGCCTGCGGCAATTCGGTGGTGATGAAGACATCAGAACTCTGCCCGCGCACCCATGCGCTGATCATCGAGGCGGTCGCTTCCGCTGGCCTGCCGAAGGGCGTGCTGAATGCGGTTTCCAATGCGCCGGAAGATGCGGCGAAAATCGTCGAAACGTTGATCGCCCATCCGGCGGTCCGAAGGGTGAATTTCACCGGCTCCACCCGCGTCGGCCGGGTGATTGCCGAAACGGCGGGTCGCTACCTGAAACCCGCGCTACTGGAACTGGGCGGCAAGGCGCCCTTCATCGTGCTTGACGATGCCGACATCGATGCGGCCGTCTCGGCGGCGGCCTTCGGTGCTTACATGAACCAGGGTCAGATCTGCATGTCGACGGAGCGAATCATCGTGCTCGACAGCGTCGCCGATACCTTCGTGGACGCTTTCGCCGGAAAAGCGGCAAGCCTGAAGGCCGGCGATCCGCGCGAGGGAAAAACCCCGCTCGGCTCGCTGGTCAGCGCCGAGGCAAGTTCGCGCATTCGCGCGCTGGTGGATGACGCCGTCTCCAAGGGGGCGCGGCTTGTGGCCGGCGGCGGCGGCAACGGCACCATGCTGGATGCAATCGCCGTCGATGGGGTCACGCCGGCCATGCGGCTTTATTCAGAGGAAAGCTTCGGCCCGGTCGTCTCCATCATCCGGGCGGGCAGCATCGATGAGGCGGTGAGCATCGCCAATGAAACCGAATTCGGCCTTTCCGCTGCGATTTTCGGCCGGGATCAGGCGCGGGCGCTGTCCGTCGCCGCGCGCATTGAAAGCGGCATTTGCCACATCAACGGCCCCACCGTTCATGACGAGGCGCAGATGCCTTTCGGCGGCGTCAAGGCCTCTGGTTACGGCCGCTTCGGCGGCACCGCGGGTATTGCCGAATTCACCGAACTGCGCTGGGTCACGCTGCAGGATGGTCCGCTGCATTATCCGATCTGAACCGGAAGAAGTGCTGGCCGGCGGGCGGCATCATCGCCGCTCGTCGATCAGCCAGCCGGTGAGTTTTTTTACCGCACTGTCGCTGCTTTTCGGCCGTATCAGCCAGTAACCGCGTCCCGGCGCATCAAGGCTTGGGCCTGCGGTCACCAGCACCCCCGCCTCTAGCAACGGATCGACCAGCCCGGCCCAGCCGAGCGCGAAACCCTGTTCGCCGATCGTTGCCTGAACCACCATGGTGTAGTTGTTGAAGCTGATATCGCCGCCATCATGTTCGGCACCCCTCAACACGCCGAAATGTCGGAAATAGGCGGGCCAGTCGAACCAGTGTGCCTGTGAGGTGTTTTCGAGATGGATGAGCTTCCGCCGTGAAAAATCTGCAACGCCCGAGGGGGCCGTTGCGTCCGCCAAAAGCGCCGGGGCACAAACGGGCGTGACTTTTTCCGAAAGAAGCAGCACCGCCCCGTCACCCGCCTCCTGCCGCGTGCCGAAAATGATCATCACGTCGCTGTCATGTTTGCCCTGTCCGAGCGGGTCCTGCGTGGCGACGATCTGGATGTTGATATCGGGGTTCAGCGCCCGAAAACCATGCATGCGCGGGATGAGCCAGAGAGACGAGAAGGCGTAGTCCGTATGCAGGCGGATTGTCTGCCGTTCTGCCGTGTGGCGCAGCTGGTGGACGAGGAGATCGATGGCGTCGACATTGCGCGAGACGATATCGAACAGCTTTTGCCCCTCGGCCGTCAGCTCAATGCCACGGTGTTTGCGGCGGATGAGAGCCACGCCCAGCTCATCCTCCAGCCTGCGGATCTGATAGCTGACGGCGGGCTGTGTCAGCCGCAGCGATCCCGCCGCCGCCGTCAGGCTGCCGCGGCGGGCAATTTCGGTGAAAATGCGCATCCATCCGAGATCGAGCGGCCGGTCTGACATTAAGAATCCTTATATCAACTATCGAAAAATACCCGCTTCACAGCCAAAAACAATGTGGTGTTCAATAAACACAACTAATAAAAGGGGAGCCGCAATGAAAACCAATTCTCGTTTCTTCCGCATTGCCGCCGGTCTGTTTCTGTCCGTGGCGACCTTCTCCACCCCACTTCATGCGGCCGACGACGCGGCCTGCAAGACGATCCGCCTCAGTGATCCCGGCTGGACCGACATCACCGCGACGAATGGCGTCGCCGCCGTGCTTCTGGATGCGCTGGGTTATGAAGCCGACGTCAAGACGCTCTCTGTGCCGATCGGCTATCAGGCGATGAAGAACGGCGAAATCGATGTTTTCCTCGGTAACTGGATGCCTGCCCAGAAATCCTTCGTCGATGATTTGAATGCCGCGAAAGCCGCCGAGGTGATGACGAAGAACCTTGAAGGGGCCAAGTTCACGCTGGCAGTGCCGGCCTATATGGCGGAAAAGGGCGTGAAGGATTTTGCCGATCTCGCCAAACATGCGGGCGAATTCGAAAGCAAGATTTACGGCATCGAGCCGGGCGCGCCTGCCAACCAGAATATCCAGAAGATCATCGACGCCAATGATTTCGGCCTGAAGGGCTGGCAGCTCGTCGAATCCGGCGAGCAGGCCATGCTGGCGCAGGTTGAGCGCGCGGGCAGGGACAAGAAGGCAGTGGTCTTCCTCGCCTGGGCGCCGCATCCGATGAATGAGAAGATTGATATCGCCTATCTCTCCGGCGGTGACGCTTATTTTGGTCCGAATTTCGGCGGCGCGGAGGTCTATACGCTTGCCCGCACCGGCTGGCCGCAGCAATGCCCGAATGCGGCGACGCTGTTCAAGAACCTGAAATTCGATATCGGCATGGAAAATAGCCTGATGGGCTCCATTCTTGGCGGCGAGGATTCCAAGGCGGCAGCTGCGGTCTGGCTGAAGGCCAATCCGAAAGCGCTGGACGGCTGGCTGCAGGGTGTCACCACGCTGGACGGCAAGCCGGGTGCGGATGCCGTCAAGGGCAAGCTTGGCCTCTAAACCGGAAACTGGAAATGCCGCGTCCCAATATCCTGATCCTGATGGCCGACCAGTTCAACGGGACGTTTTTTCCCGATGGCCCGGCCGATTTTCTCCATGCGCCGCATCTGAAGGCCCTGGCGGAGCGGTCTGTCCGCTTCGCCAACACCTATACGGCAAGCCCGCTCTGCGCGCCGGCCCGGGCCTCCTTCATGTCCGGGCAATTGCCCAGCCGCACGCGGGTTTATGACAATGCTGCCGAATTCGCCTCCGATATCCCGACCTATGCCCATCATCTGCGGGCGGCGGGTTATTACACCGGCCTTTCGGGAAAGATGCATTTCGTTGGGCCGGACCAGTTGCATGGCTTCGAGGAGCGCCTGACGACGGATATCTATCCGGCGGATTTCGGCTGGACGCCGGACTATACCAAGCCCGGCGAGCGTATCGACTGGTGGTATCACAATCTCGGTTCGGTCACCGGCGCGGGCGTCGCCGAAATCACCAACCAGATGGAATATGACGACGAGGTGGCCTATCACGCCACGCGTAAACTCTATGACCTGTCGCGTCGTCTCGATGACCGGCCGTGGTGCCTCACCGTCAGCTTCACCCATCCGCACGACCCCTATGTGGCACGGCGGAAATTCTGGGATCTCTATGAGGATTGCCCGGCGCTCGATCCGCAGACGGAGGCAATCCCCTTCGATCAGCAGGATCCGCATTCGAAGCGGCTGCTGGAGGCCTGCGATCATGAGGCGTTTGAGATCACAGGCGAGCAGATACGCCGGGCGCGCCGCGGTTATTTCGCCAATATCTCCTACATCGACGAGAAGATCGGCGAAATCCTCGACGTGCTGAAGGCGACGCGGATGGAGGAGGACACCATTATCCTCTTCCTGTCCGACCATGGCGATATGCTCGGCGAGCGCGGGCTGTGGTTCAAGATGTGCTTTTTCGAGGGCTCGGCCCGTGTGCCGCTGATGATAGCCGCACCCGGCTGGCAGCCGGCCCTGATCAATGCCCCGGTCTCGACGCTGGATGTCACGCCGACGCTCTGCGGTCTGGCAGGTCTCGATATCACCTCGCTCGAACGCTGGACGGACGGTGAGGATCTGGCAGCTCTGGCCGCAGGCACTGGTGAGCGTGGTCCAGTGCCGATGGAATATGCCGCCGAAGGCTCGATCGCTCCGCTCGTCGCCATTCGCGATGGCCGCTACAAGCTGTCGGTCTGCGAAGCCGATCCGCCGCTGCTCCACGATCTCGAGGCTGATCCGGAAGAGCGCATCAACCTTGCCGGCGATCCCGCTTTCAGCGATGTGCTTTCATCGCTTTCCGCCGAGATAGGCCGGCGCTGGCAGCTCCCCGTCTTCGATGCCGCCGTGCGTGAAAGCCAGGCGCGGCGCTGGGTGGTCTACAAGGCGCTGCGTAACGGCGCTTATTATCCGTGGGACTACCAGCCGCTGCAGAAAGCGTCGGAACGCTATATGCGCAACCATATGGACCTTAACGTTCTGGAGGAAAACCAGCGTTTTCCGCGCGGGGAATGATGCGGGCAGGGAACCTCACGCGGCGGCGGTCACCTTCGGTGCTCCGCCTGCCGCCTGCACGGCTAGGCTTCCCGCTGCAATACCGGCCTCAAGGCACAGTTTTTCTTTCTCTCGCCGCAGCCAGGCATCGATGAAGCCGGCATTGAACGCATCGCCCGCGCCGGTCGTGTCGACCACCGGGACCTTCTGAGCTGCCTCATGGTGAAGCCCGGCGACAGAAGACACCCATGCACCTTGTGCGCCGCCTTTGAGGGCGACGATCGGAAAAGCCTGCTCCAATGCCCTGATGGCCGCTTCCGGGTCAGAATGACCAGTGATCGCTTCGGCCTCTTCAAGATTGGGCAAAAACACGTCGACGCCCGCACAGGCCTTGAGCAGCCCCTTGTCGTAGATCAGCGACGCATCCCAACTCGGATCAAGAGAAACGGACAATCCGCTTGCCTTGGCACGCGCGACGAGATCGGGCATCTCATGCAGAGTAGCGAATTCGGCGATGTGCAGATGTCGTGCCTTGTCCCATGCTAAGGCCGCATCCAGCGTCGAAGGCCGGGCGGCACCGGCACGGCGTGTCAAAAACGCCCGGTCCTGACCGACCACTGTCGCCACCGTGACTTGAGGTCCGGCATCTGTCGCATGTTCCAGAAACTGCAGGTCGACGCCGCTTTGCGCCATTTTCTCACCGATATCGCGCGAAAACGTATCGGCGCCAAGCCTTGCCAGCAGTGCAACGGGGCGGCCTATATGGGCGAAATGTGCGGCGGCAATGAAGGCTCCGCCGCCGGCCGCTATTTCCATGTCGCGGGCAAACAATTCCCGGCCGAGCACGGGCAATTCATCGAGCCCGGTGAAAATGAGGTCGCAATAGATCCGGCCGATGCTGATGACGGCAGTTTTTTCTGTTGTCATCATGCGCGGCCCAGAAGCTTTTCCGTTTTAGCGTCGAAAAGATAAAGCGCGCCTGTCTCTGCCCGGCATTGCAACCGGCTGCCGACAGCGGGAATGGATTTTCCTCTCGCCGTGGCGATCACCGACGTCGTGTCGGTATCCAGATGGACCAGCGTTTCCGGGCCGAGCGGCTCAACAGCGGTTACGGTCCCCTCGAGCATAAACGTTCCCTGCGGAGCTTCGCTTTCTCCAACCAGCAGGCCATGCGGGCGAGCACCGATCAGAAGATCGCCCGTGGCGGAGGGAGCAACGCTGTTGGTTGTTCTTGAACCCCGCAGCAGGTTCATGGAGGGGCTGCCGATAAAGCGGGCAGTGAAGACATCGACCGGCGTTTCGTAGAGTTCCGTCGGCGTGCCGACCTGCAGGATATGACCGTCCTTCATCACCACGATCCGGTCCGCCATGGTCATGGCTTCCACCTGATCATGGGTGACGTAGACGGTGGTCGTCTTAAGACGCTGGTGCAAACGCTTGATTTCGATGCGCATTTGCGATCTCAGTTGCGCATCGAGATTGGAGAGCGGCTCGTCGAAAAGAAAGGCTGCGGGATCACGTACCATGGCGCGGCCGATGGCGACGCGCTGGCGCTGGCCGCCCGACAGGGCTGCGGGACGGCGGTCGAGCAGGGCTTCCAGCCCCAGCACCCGGCCGGCCTCTTCGATGCGCCGGTTCTTTTCCGTCTTGTCGAGCTTTGCGGTATAGAGCCCGAAGCCGATATTCTGGCGAACCGTCATATGCGGGTAGATCGCATAGTTCTGGAAGACCATGGCGATGTTACGCTGTTTCGGTTCCTTCTCGTTGACGACGTTTCCGGCGATCTTCAGCGTGCCGTCGGAAATCTCTTCCAGCCCCGCGATCATGCGCAGTGTGGTGGATTTTCCACAGCCGGACGGGCCGACAAAAACGACGAATTCACCGTCTTCAATGGCAAGGTCGATGCCCTTGACCGCTTCCACCTTGCCGTAGCGCTTCACGAGTTGATTGAGTTCGATTGTCGCCATTATCGCGCTCCCGTCAGGGCGGTGAATTTCTCTGCCAGTTCGGCGGCCCTTGCCGCTTCGTGATCGGCGGATCGCTGCGCTTCCGCTGCAAAGGTGCCGAGCCTGTCGCGATAGGCCGCAATCGCTTCCCGCATGGGTTCGGGTGCCGGGCCGCCGAAACGGGCGCGCACGGCGACGAAGTGCTCCGGCGAGACGATCTGCCTGAACTTTTCCTCGTCGATGCCGGTCTCGCGTCCTGTCAGCTTGCTGAAAGCCCTAAGGAACGGCTGGTAACCGTCATTCGGCAGATCGCCCTTCAGCGCGACGACGCTTTTGGCGACGGTCGCGGCAATCTCATGCGCCTGGCGGAAAGACAGGTCTTCGATACGGACAAGCGAATCCGCCAGTTCCGTGATGGTGATGCAGGACCTGCGGATATTCTGATCGACCCTTTCAGGATCGATGCTGATCTGGCTAACGAGGCTGGCGAGAAGATCGAGAACCCGGCCGGCAGAAGTGAAGGCCTCGTAACCCATGCCCTGCGTCTCGCCCTCACTGTCATTCATGTCGGTGAAGGGCGTATTGTGCATGACATCAAGCACGGTCCGCGCCCGGCCGAATGTCTGGCTGGCGAGGTGGCGCAGATGTTCGATCGGCACCGGGTTGCGCTTCTGCGGCATGATCGAGGAAATCTGCACCAGCGAATTCGGCACATAGATCTGGCCGACCTCAAAACTCGTCCAGAACTGGAAATCCTGAACGAGCCGGCCGAGATGCAGGAACATCAGTTCGATCGCGCCATAGGTTGCCGTCGTATAGTCCACGGCGGCGATGCAGGAATAGGAATTGCGCAGCGGCGCGGCAAAGCCCAGCAATTCGGCAACCCGCGCCCGGTCGATGGGGAAGCCCGAGGTGGTGATGGCAGCAGCGCCCATCGGCGAAAGATCGACGATACGGCGTGCCTCGGCGAAACGTTCGATATCCCGGATCAACACTTCGATGGCGGCGGAGAGGTAGTGGCCGAAGGTGGTGGGCTGGGCCGGCTGCCCATGCGTGTAGGCCACGATCAGGGTGGATTGATTGCGCTCGGCGGCATCGATCAGCGCTTTTAAGAGAACACGCGCCTTGGCGGTGAGCGTGTCGATCTTGTCCTTGAGGCCGATCTTGAACAGCGTGTGATCGATATCGTTGCGCGAACGGGCCGTGTGCAGGCGGCCTGCCACATCGACGCCGATGCGGGCTTTCAGCTCCTTCTCTATCAGGAAGAAGAAGTCCTCGACTTCACCGGTATAGACTAGTTCCGATGGTTCGATGGTTTTGTCGATGTCTTCGAGTGCGCCGGCGATCTTGGCTGCCGTCTCGGCGTCGAGAATACCGGTTTCGCGCAGCATGACGAGATGAGCGCGGTCTATGCGGCGGAAGCCGTCGACATGGTGGTTCTTGGCGCCGTCGAAAAGCGGGCGCAGCACGGTTTCCTTGTATACGGGATCGGGAAACTTGCTGGTATCCGACTGGCGCGGGTTGATATCGGCCATGATATTATCCTTTCAGACCCGCCAGCATCACACCGCGAACGATGTAGCGTTGCAGGACGATGAAGACGATGAGGGTAGGGATGGTCGCAATGGCGGCACCCGTCATGATCATTTCCCACTGGATCTGCTGCTCCACGGCAAAGCTCGAAAGACCGACGGGCAGGGTGTAGAGTTCCTTGCTAGTCGTGACGATCAGCGGCCAGAAGAACGCCGTCCAGTTGCCGAGGAAGGTGAAGATCGCAAGTGCGGAGAGCGCCGGCGTGACGAGCGGCAGGGCGACTTTCCACCAGATCTGGAACTCGTTCAGCCCATCGACGCGCGCGGCCTCGATAAAGTCGTTCGGAACCGTCTCGAAGAACTGCTTCATCAGGAAGGTGCCGAAGGCCGTCATCATGCCGGGGAACATGATGCCCCAGTAGCTGTCGAGCCAGCCCAGCTGGCTGGACATCAGATACCAGGGAATGACCAGCATTTCGGTCGGTATCATCAGCGTCGACAGGATGGCGAGGAAGATGAAATAACGGCCGCGGAACTCGAACTTCGCCAGTGTGTACCCGACAAGGCTGTCGAAGAAGCAGTTGGAAACGGTGACGATGACCGCAACCAGCATCGAGTTAAAGAACCAGCGCAGGAAACGGCCGTCGGCCATGACGGTGATGTAGTTTGCAAGCGTCGGCGCGGCCGGAATGAGACGTAGATCATAAACCTGATCCGCCGTCTTGAACGAGGTCGAGAACATGAAGAGCAGCGGCGAAACCATGATCAGGCCGCCGATGAACAGCAGCGTCCAGGCGAGAATGCGACCGGGGCGGATGCGGGCGTGGGAGAGTGGCGACGCTTCGCTCATTTCTTTTCCCTCAGGACCCAGAGCTGGATCAGCGATACGACGAGAAGAATGGTGAAAAGGACGACCGTCTGCGCTGCGGCATAGCCCATGGCATAGGAATTGAACGCGGTCTGGTAGATCATCAGCACCAGCGGTTTCGTCGAGCCGAGCGGGCCGCCCGGATCATTGGTGGTCATGTTATAGACCTGGTCGAAAATGCGCAGGAAGCCGATGGACGAGAAGACCACGAGGAAAACGGTGGTGGGTTTCAGAAGCGGCAGCGTGATCTTGCGCAGGATCGCCCATTCGCCGAGCCCGTCGATGCGGGCGGCTTCATAAAAGGTCGTTGGGATGGCGCGCAGGCCCGCCATGAAGATGATGATCTGAAAGCCGAGGCCTGCCCAGATGGCGGTCACCATGATCGAATAAAGCGCCTGATCCGTGGAGCGGATGAAGGGCTGTTGCGGAATGCCGATGAGGCTGAGCACGTCGTTGATGATGCCGATGGGCGGCGGCTGATAAAACCAGCGCCAGACCCAGGCCATGGCGGCAGCCGTGGTCAGGTAAGGCAGAAAATAAAGCGCGCGGATGAAACCGTGCAAAATGCGCACTCGGTCGAGATAAAAGGCGATGACGAATGCCAGCACGAGGCTGATCGGCGTGCCGACGATCAGATAGGCGAAGGTGTTCTTGAACACCTTCCAGAATTGCGGGTCCTTGAACAGCTTCGCGTAATTGGCGATGCCGATGAACTTTGCCGGTCGCAGCAGGTCCCAGTTGGTGAAGGACAGATAGAAAGCCTGCAGTGTCGGATAAAAACGGATGACGCTGTAAAACAGGATCGGGATCGCCAGAAAGCTCCAGATCCACAAAAGCCGTTTCGTGCGCATGGAAAGGCGATCTCCAAAGGAGCCGCCGGGGCGGCCGGATGCCGCCCCCTGTTGATCTATCGCTGTCATGGTCTGGCCTGCGGTTTTCAGGGTTTCGCCGCGTCGATGATTTCCTGCTCGGCTTCGGCTGCCTGCTTGATGGAATCTTCGACGGACTGACCTTCGAGAAGCACCCGGTTGGTCATGTCGATGGCGTTCTGCCGCTGGGCGGCTTCATCCATGAACAGCGTCGTATGGGCATATTCCAGACCCTTCAGGAACGGCGCGTAGATCGGGTCCTTCAGGTTTGCTTCGGTCAGCGCCGCGGAGCGCCGTGCCGGCAGTTCACCCACCGTCTTCAGCCAGATCGCCATGGCTTCCGGCGAGGAGATATAGGCGAGGAACTTCTTGGACGCCTCAAGCTCTTCACCGGTCGTCTTGGCGCTGATGCCGTTGGCGAAATAGCTCGCATAGTTGGAGCGGATGTTCTTGTCGTTGGTGGGAAGTTCGGTCACGCCCCACTCGAAATCCTTGATGGTGCGGAACGATCCGAGCCGGAAGGTGCCGTCGATGGTCATGCCGGCCTTGCCGGCCCGGAAGGCGGCCTGGCCCTCATCCATGAAACCCACCTGGCCGATCTTCTTTTCAAGCTGCAGGCTGGTATAGAATTTCAGGGCCTGGATACCCGGCTCGCTATTATAGGTCACTTTCTGGTCATTGTCGGTATAGGGCTCGCCGCCATACTGGCGGATGAGCACCTCACGCCACCACTGGTGATCCTGACCGCCCATGTCGAGCGTGGAACCGGCAACGGTGAGGTTTCCGGCGGCGTCGTGCTTGGCGATCTTTTCCGCGGCTGCCACGAATTCATCGAGCGTCTTCGGCGGGTTGGCGGCGTCAAGGCCGGCTTCGGTGAAGAGCTTCTTGTTGTAGAAAAGCGCCAGCGAACGAACCGCCGTCGGCAGGCCGTAATAGTCGTCGCCGCGTTTCATGGCGCTGACGATCGGGAAAAATTCGCTTTCGATCTTGTCATGCGGGAATGCGTCGGCGGGCAGCGGCTGCAAGATGCCCCCGGCTGCGAACTTGTCCAGCCAGCCGTAGAACAGCTGCATCACGTCAGGGCCCTTGCCAGAAAGATTGGCGGCGATGACGCGTGTCTGGTAATCGGCGTAAGGAAAGGTCACCTGCTTGACGGTGATGTCAGGATTGGCCTTCTGGAATTCCGCGATCAGCTCATCCATGGCCTTCACGCGTGTGTCGAAGACATATTGCCAATATTCGATTTCAACCGCCTGCGCGGCGTTGAATGCAAATGTGCTGAAACCGGCGACCAAGCCGGCGAACAGAGTTGCCCTGCGCATGTAAGCCTCCATTTCCTCCGTCCGGTCTTCCGGATGCGGAGTGATCGTTCCCTTTATCCGCGCTTTCGCGCGCGCTCATCGATTTGCCGGCAACGGAGTTTCCTCTTCCGCCCCAAACAAGCCTGACCCCCGGTCGCTCTCTACGGTTCTCTGAAGGCGCGCATTTGTCAATAAGATAATTTACTTGAATTAATATATTGCGCTTATCGTCCATTCGACGCTATGAATTTTCCAAGAGACGGGAAGTTGAAGAGATGACGGTGCACACGGTGGACGCTTATCCCGTAGCAATCGGAAAAAATCCTGAGCGCAGCCGCGAACACAACAGGCGAGTCGTCCTCGATATCGTCCGGCGGCACGGGTCGCTCGGCCGAGCCCAGATCGCCAAGATCACGCATCTGACGCCGCAGGCGGTTGCCAATATCGTTGACGAGTTGATGGGCGAGGAATTGCTGAAGGAACTCGGCCGTCGCCGCACGGGCAGGGGGCAGCCGCCGATCCAGTTCGCCGTCAACCCGGATGGAGGGGCGACGATCGGTGTGGAAATCGCCGCTGACCATATGGTCACCGTCGGGCTCGATCTTGCCGGCGTGTTGCGTACCCATCGTGTTACCCCGCTAAAGGACACGACGCCTGAGGCCATATTCAAGACCTTTGCCGCCGAGCATGCCGCTGTTGCGAAAAATCTCGGCTGCAGGCTGCTCGGCACCGGGGTCGTCATGCCCGGCCCCTTTGAGATCGACGGCATGACCTCCGTCGGACCGACGACGCTTTCCGGCTGGGATGGCATCGATGCCCGGCAGATGCTGGGGGAAGCCTGCGGCCAGCAGGTCGTGGTGGAAAACGATGCGACGGCCGCTGCGGTCGGGGAACGGCTGTTCGGCGCGGGGCTGGCCATCCCGAATTTCTGCATGATCTATTTCGGCGTCGGTATCGGCCTCGGCATCATTCAGGACGGATCGCCCTATCGCGGCGCATTCGGAAATGCCGGTGAAATTGGCCATGTGACCGTTTCGCCAAAGGGAAGGCTTTGCCCCTCCTGCGGACAGAGTGGGTGCCTGGAAGCTTATGCCTCGGTCTACGTGCTGAAGGAAAAACTTGTCTGCGCCGGTGTCGTGGATACCGAGCTTGACGAGCTGGAAGCCCTGTTCAGAGAGGGCAACCCGGTGGTGATGGAATGGATCGACGAGGCCGCTGCCCATCTGGCGCCCATGGTTGCGATGCTCGAGAATATTCTCGACCCGCAGACGGTCATTCTCGGCGGCGCGCTGCCTGAGATCATCATCAGTGAAATCATTGCGCGGATGGGGCCTTTGCCCACCTCGGTCGCGAGCCGGCGACAACGGGAACTGCCGCGTGTCATCCACGGCAAGTCCGGGCAACTGACCGCTGCCCTCGGTGCTGCCGCCTTGCCGTTGTTCGACATCGTCACGCCAAAACTCGAGACATCCATGGGAGCCGCAGCGCAGGCACCCGGCTGAATATTGGAGGAGACCGCCATGCTTAACCCCCGGGAGCGTATCGAACGGCAGATGGCCGATCCGTGGCTTTTGCGCCTGCACCGCAAACTGAGCGCGCTGAAATCCACCGTCACCGTCATGCATACCGGCGCACACCCGGACGACGAGCAGAACGGACTTCTCGCCTATTTCCGCATGGAACTCGGCATGCGGATCATCATCGCCTGCTCGACGCGTGGTGAAGGCGGGCAGAATGCACTGGGGCCGGAGCGACTCGGCGCGCTCGGCGTCATCCGGTCGCGGGAGCTGGAGGAGGCCGCCCGCGTCATCGATGCGGATATAAGCTGGCTCGGTCACGGTCCGGCGGATATCATTCACGACTTCGGTTTTTCCAAGGATGGCGACCAGACATTTAATCGCTGGGGGCAGCAGCGTATCGTCGAGCGACTGGTGCGCGCCTACCGCAGGGAGCGGCCCGATATCGTCATTCCGACATTTCTCGATGTGCCGGGACAACACGGGCATCATCGCGCCATGACGCGTGCGGCAAAGAGCGCCATCGTGCTGGCCGCCGACCCCACCGCCTATCCCGAACATTTCGCCGAGGGGCTGAAACCGTGGAAGGTGGCGAAGTACTATCTTCCCGCATGGTCAGGCGGTGGCGACACCTATGATGACGAAGTGCCGCCGCCGGAAACGACGCTGACGATCAATGTTCCGGGCAGGGAGCAGGCCACCGGTGCGCAATATGACCGAATCGGCGAATGGTCGCGTTATTATCACGCCTCGCAGGGAATGGGACATTGGCCGAAGCGGGCGCAGGAGGTCTGGCCGCTGCATCTCGAACTCTCCGATGCCGTCGGTGGTGAGGAAAGCTCGATCCTCGACAGGCTGCCGTCTTCACTGTCCGACCTTGCGGCTTTTCCGGGGCTGGATGCCGAATTGGCAAAGGCGCTGGTCAAGGCCGATCAGGCAATAACCGAAGCAATAGCGGCATTCCCCGATAAGCAGCGGATAACGGCGTCACTTCTTGCGGCGGCGGCTCTTTTGCAGTCGGTCGAAGAGGCTGCAGCCACGGATTTCAGGGAGCTGCACGGGCATCGGATCGTGCGCAAGCGCGCGCAGGTCGACGCCGCTATCCTGACGGCGCTCGACGTTTTCGAGCGGGCCTATGCCGAGCCGGCGGAAATCGTTCCGGGTGGGACATCGGCTCTTTCCGTGGAGCTTACGGGCAGGGCATCAGAATTTGATGTCGAGGTCACGCCCGTCCTTCCATCGGGTGTTTCATCATCCATTCAATCGCGTGGCGAGATGCTGGTCTTTTCGCTTGCCGCCGATCCGGATGCTGCTGTTTCGGGGCTTTACCAGCCCGACTGGAAAGCCTCGGGCGGCAATGGCCATGCTTCCGTGCTGCTTTCCGCAAAGGTTGAAGGCAGAAAGGTCTCGGCCGCCTTCGATCTGGAGGAGGCGTTTTTCGTAACCCCCGCGCAGTCGCTGACGATAGCGCCCGATGCCCTTCTGGTGCCGCTTGGGCAGGGGCAGGGTACACATGTCTTTCAGGCGCATATAAAGGGTGCCGATGCGCCGCTCTCGTTCAGGAATACGGGCGGCTGGAACCTGCGCAAGAACGGCGGCGACTGGATTGCCGAACGTACCGGTGAGGCCCAGGCGGGCCTTGCCCAGATTGAAGCGCTTGTCGGTTCGCAACCGGCCTTTCAGATCACGCCCATCGCTTATCCGCATATCGGCAGGGCAAGGTTTCTGGCGCCTTCCGCTTTGAAAATCCTGTCGCTGGATCTCAAGCTGCCCGAGGGCGCGCGCGTCGGTTATGTCGGTGGTGGCGCCGACAGGGTGGGTCTTTGGCTTTCGCGCATGGGCCTCGATGTCACCGAACTCGATGCCCAGGCGCTAGGCGGCGACCTGTCGTCCTTCACGACGATCGTTATCGGCATCTTTGCTTTCGGTATCCGCAAGGATCTGGCCGCCGCGACGGAAAGACTGCATCGTTTCGTCGAAGATGGTGGCCATCTCGTCACGCTCTATCACCGGCCGACCGATGGATGGAACCCGGAGACGACACCTGTGAGGCGGCTTGAGATCGGCAAGCCTTCCTTGCGCTGGCGCGTGACCGACCCGCAGGCGGAGGTGACAGTGCTGGCGCTTGACCATCCATTGCTTGCCGGCCCCAACAGGATCGATGCCGCCGACTGGGCGGGCTGGGACAAGGAGCGCGGGCTTTATTTCGCCTCGCGCTGGGATGATGTCTACGAGCCGTTGCTCGCCATGCATGATGTCGATGAACAGCCGCTCAAGGGCGCGCTGGTCTCCGGTGCCATCGGCGAAGGCCGGCACACCCATACAAGCCTCGTGCTGCATCACCAGATGGACAAGCTTGTGCCGGGGGCCTTCCGCCTTATGGCCAATCTTGTGCAGCCGGCGTGAATGGCGACACCCAAAGCGAAGAACAGGAAAACCCGCGCGAAACGGATACACGCGCGGGCATTGGCTGGCTGTTGCTGGACATGACCCTTGTTGCGGGTGGAATGACCGCGCTCGTCAAGGCGCAGGGCGTCACCTATCCCGCCTTCCAGCTGGTCTTTATCAGGGCGATGATCGGTCTGATGTTCATCCTGCCGCTCATCTGGCGGCACAGGGGAGAAATGGTGCGTGTCAAATATCCCTGGCGCAACATTTTCCGCATCTGCTGCAACGCCATCGCACTCACCAGCAATTTCATCGCCATCACCCTGTTGCCGCTTGCGACCGTCAACGCCGTCGGTTTTTCCCGGCCATTGGTGACGATGGCGATGGCCGTCGCCTTTCTTGGCGAAAACGTGAGCCGTTTTCGCTGGACGGGGGCCTGTCTTGCATTTGTCGGCGTTCTGGTCGTCATCGGGCCGGGCGGCACGGAGTTTGGCGCGGGCGTGATTGTTGTTCTGGTATCGGTGGTGTTCGGGGCGCTTGCGGTGATCCAGACCCGGGCGCTGCGGCAGGAAAATACCACGGTCATGATGGTGTTCTACACGGTGGGCCTCGCCGTCATCACCGCCGTTCCGGCGATCTGGACATGGAAACCGGTTGCGTCATTCGACTGGGTTCCGCTGCTCGGCATCGGATTGCTGGCGCAGATGGGGCAATATTGCTTCCTGCGGGCCTATCGCATTGCCGATGCCAGTGTCCTTGCACCCGTTGGCTATCTATCGATCCTGTTCGTGACCGCTGTCGGATATTTCCTGTTTGACGAGGTGCCGGAAGCCCGTGTGGTTTTCGGTATCGTCATTATTCTCGTTTCGTTGCAATCAACTGTCCTTGCCGAATATCTTCTGAAGAGGCTGCGCCGCAAACGGTGACGGGGCACCCTGCCTCTATTGGGCTAGAACCCGGAGCCTGACCCAGTTCAGTGCCGCAAGTTTGAAGCGATCGTAAAACGAACGTGCGAAACGCACATAGCGCATGATCCATGCGAGCCAGGCATAGGTGAGCAGCTTTTCCTGTCCCGCGTGATAAATGCGTTCGACGATCAGGAAGGTTGCGAGATGGGCAAGGATTGTCAGGGCAAGACCCGTCTTGACCGCGCCATGGGCAATCAGAACGAGACCGACGATCTTCATCGGTTCGGCGATGGCGAAGGGCACCGCAAGGCAAAGGAGAATGGCGAGGCGCGGCAATCGCGCGATCCGGTTTTCCAGCCGCTTGATGAATGTCAGGCCGGATATGGCCTTTATCACCGGCCGATAGAGCGGACGGAAAATGCCGTCGAGGATCAGCGCGAAAACGATGATTGCCCGCAGCGGAAAGACGAGGATAGTCCGGATTTTACTGTTCACCTCGGCCGGTCTCCAAAAGGGTTGCGCTCCAAAAGAGGTTGTACCCATTCTTAATCGCCTGAAACGTGGCAAAACCAAGTTGCGCCTTCACGTTCCATTCTGCCGCACGCTCGCATACATGCCGGTGGTGCGGAATTCGCTTGGATTGATGCCGTAAAGGCGGCGGAAGACCTTGGAGAAATAGTTCGGATCCTCGAAACCACACAGCACCGACACCTCCTTGATGGGGATATTCGCGGCCGTTGTCAAAAGCTTGGCCGCCCGCCGCAGGCGTCGTTGCAAAACGAATTCTGCCGGTGGCAGGCCTTCGCTCGCCGTGAAGATGCGGGAAAAGTGGGCCCGGCTGAGGCCCGCCACCGCCGCGAGGTCGCTCACCGAAAGCCGCTCGCCGAGATGACTGTCGATGTAGCTCAGCACCTGCTGCAGGGTGCGATATTCACCGCCAAAGGAGGGGTGCGAGCCGAAGACATCGTCATAAAGTGTCATCGCCGCCTCATAGGCGACGGCGGAAGCCGCGCCCGGCGTTTCCGCGCCGTTGACGAGGCGTGAGCAGCATTCGGCAAGGTGATCGACGGTTTCGGGCTGGAGCTTGAGGATCGGACCGGTGACGGAGAGGATATTGCGGTGAATGCGCAGCGCCTCCTCGCCATTCATGGAAATCCAGAAGAACTCCCACTCCTTGCCCTCTTCCAGCCAGTAGCGGTGATTGTGGGGGATAAGCAGCAGCAGGGTTTCACCCGGCCTAACCACATAATGCCGGTTCTCGTAACGCAGGTTGCCCTGACCGGCGATGCAATATTGCAGAACGGTGAAGGGTGTCTGGCCACGTTTGCGCCCGTCCCAGTCATAATTGCCGTCGCGGCGGATCTCATAACCGCTGCTGGTCGGCATGGTGTGCAGCGTCTGGCGGCCGCGTGGCAGCGAGACGGTGCGCATGCCGGGTCCCTGATCGATCAAATCATGCAGCACAAAATTACCCATGAAAGCATAATCCTTCTCTGGTTCTCTCCGTCTTTATACGCATAATCCCGATCCGAGGAGACAGCCAGCGGGATATTGTTGCTGAGAAATTGGGAAGAAGGCCGGTTTTACGGGATTCTTACGGGTATTTTTCTGCAGCGCCATTTTACGATCCTTCGGCCCGTTTCACCCGTTCGATTTGCAACAGAGGTGGCGTTATGAGTTTCAAAATCGCTATTATTGGCGCAGGCAGCGTCGGTTTCACGAAAAAACTGTTCACCGATCTCCTGTGCGTGCCGGAGTTTCGCGACATCGAAGTCGCACTGACGGATATCAGCCAGCACAATCTCGATATGATCAAGGCTATCCTCGAAAAGATCGTTGAGGCCAATGGTTTACCGGTGAAGGTGACGGCCGATACTGACCGCCGCCGGGCACTTGAGGGCGCGAAATATATCATCAGCTGCGTGCGGGTTGGCGGTCTGGAAGCTTATGCCGACGATATCCGCATTCCGCTGAAATATGGCATCGACCAGTGCGTGGGCGATACGATCTGCGCCGGCGGCATTCTCTATGGCCAGCGCAACATTCCGGTCATTCTGGATTTCTGCAGGGATATCCGCGAGGTTGCGACACCGGGTGCGAAGTTCCTGAACTATGCCAACCCGATGGCCATGAACACCTGGGCGGCCATCGAATATGGCAAGGTGGATACGGTCGGTCTCTGCCACGGCGTGCAGCATGGCGCGGAACAGATCGCTGAAATCCTCGGCGCGAAATCGCTGTCCGAGCTGGATTACATCTGCTCCGGCATCAACCACCAGACATGGTTCATCGACCTCAGGCTCAACGGCCGAAAGATCGGAAAAGATGAGCTGGTTGCCGCCTTCGAGGCGCATCCGGTCTTTTCACAGCAGGAAAAGCTGCGCATCGACGTGCTGAAGCGCTTCGGTGTCTATTCGACCGAGAGCAACGGTCACCTCTCCGAATATCTGCCGTGGTATCGCAAGCGGCCTGACGAGATCGCCCGCTGGATCGACATGTCCGACTGGATCCACGGCGAAACCGGCGGTTACCTGCGTCACTCCACGGAAACGCGCAACTGGTTCGAAACCGAATTCCCACAGTTTCTGGCGTCCGCAGCGAAGCCGATCGATCCGGCCAAGCGCTCCAACGAACATGCGAGCCATATTCTCGAGGCGCTGGAGACAGGACGCGTCTATCGCGGCCATTTCAATGTCAAGAACAACGGCGTCATCAGCAACCTGCCGGCCGATGCCATCATCGAGTCACCCGGTTTCGTCGACCGTTTCGGCATCAACATGGTCTCCGGCATCACGCTGCCGGAAGCCTGCGCGGCCACCTGCATGGCCTCCATCAACGTGCAGCGCATGTCGGTGCACGCGGCGGTCAGCGGCGATATCGATCTCCTGAAGCTCGCGGTGCTGCATGATCCGCTGGTAGGCGCCGTCGCGACGCCGGAAGAGGTCTGGCAGATGGTGGACGAAATGGTCGTCGCGCAGGCACGCTGGCTGCCGCAATATGCCGATGCCGTGCCGGCGGCGAAGGAAAGGCTGGCGAAATCCACCGTCAAGACGCGTGACTGGGCAGGGGCTGCGCGCCGCAATGTTCGTTCCATCGAAGAGTTGCGGGCCGAAAAATCGGCGCTGAAAAAGGCTGTCTGAGGAAAAGCATGGAAACAGGCCGGCGGCGGAAGGGAGTTCGCCGTCCGGTTAGAACGATCACAGAGGGTGGGCGGTCGAAGAGCTGCCATTTGGGAGGAAAAACGATGTTAGTTCAACGCAAGATCGGTATCATCTCGGCACTGGGGCTCAGTGTTTCGATGATCGCACTCAATGCGCATGCCTTCGAGACCACCACGCCGCCGGAGCCGCCGCAATTTCCGGCCGAAGGCAAGATCAACTATGTGGCGCGCGACTCGATCCTCGAATTCAAGGCGCTGCCGAGCTACAGCGAACCCGACTGGATCACCGAAAAATTCGAGAAGGCGGGCAAGCTGCCGCCCTTGAAAGAGCGACTTCCGGAAGAACCGCTGGTCTACAAGACGGGTAATATGCCCGACGGTATGGGTGTTTACGGTGACACGATGCGCCATGTCGTGGGCGGCCGGCCCGAGGGCTGGAACTATATTGCCGGCCAGAGCCAGGGCTGGGGCGGCATCGATATTGCGCTTTCGGAGTGCCTGACGCGCACCGCACCGCTCTTCCAGGTGGATGCCAAGGATACCGAACCGCTGCCCAACCTGGCCAAAAGCTGGGAATGGTCTGAAGATGGCCACAAGCTGACGATGCATCTGGTCAAGGGCGCCAAGTGGTCGGACGGCGAAGCCTTTAACGCCGATGACGTGATGTTCTATTGGGAAGATGCGGTCATCGATCCCAATGTGTCGCCGCTCGGCGGCGGTGCGTCGCCTGAGGCTTTCGGTGAAGGAACGACGCTTAAAAAGGTCGATGATTATACCGTCGAATGGACCTTCAAGGCCGCTTTCCCCAAGCAATATCTCTACACCATGGCCTATCCGAGCTTCTGCCCCGGGCCGTCGCATATCTTGAAGCCGCAGCATCCGAAATATTCCAAGAACACCTATAACCAGTTCAAGAACGCTTTCCCGCCGGAATATATGAACATGCCGGTCATGGGTGCATGGGTGCCGGTGTCCTACCGGCCCGACGATCTCATTGTTCTGCGTCGTAACCCTTATTACTGGAAGGTGGATGAAAAGGGCCAGCAGCTACCCTACTTGAACGAAGTCCACTACAAGCTCTCCACCTGGGCGGACCGCGATGTGCAGGCCGTGGCGGGATCGGGTGATTTCTCCAACCTCGAACAGCCGGAGAACTTCGTTGCCTCGCTGAAACGCGCTGCTGATCCCAATGCGCCAGCCCGCCTTGCCTTCGGGCCGCGCCTCATCGGTTATAATCTGCAGATGAATTTCTCCGCCAATGGCTGGGGCAATCCGGACGAGCGCGGACAGGCAATCCGTGAGCTGAACCGCAACGAGGTGTTCCGTCAGGCCGTCACCTCTGCTCTCGATCGCAAGGCGATCGGTGACTCGCTGGTGAAGGGACCTTTCACGACGATCTATCCGGGCGGTATTTCATCAGGCACCAGCTTTTATGATCGCGCCTCCACGGTGTACTACCCCTTCAACTTCGAGGGCGCCAAGGCGGCACTCGCCTCGATCGGCCTGAAGGACACCGATGGCGATGGTTTCCTGAACTTCCCCAAGGAGACGTTAGGCGGCCGCAATGTCGAGATTACCCTTCTCGTCAATAACGGTTACGCGACGGACAAGAGCCTTGCGGAAGGTCTCGTGGGCCAGATGGCGAAACTCGGTCTGCGCGTCGTCATCAACAGTCTCGATTCCAACCAGCGCGATGCCGCCCATTATGGCGGGCAGTTCGACTGGCTGGTGCGGCGCAACTCCACCGAGCTTTCCTCCGTGGTGCAGAATACCGAGCAGCTTGCTCCTGTCGGCCCGCGCACCAGCTGGAACCATCGCTCGCCCGAAGGCAAGGAGCTGGATCTGATGCCGTTCGAGAAGGAGATGGCCGATCTGGTGCGGAAATTCATTTCCTCGCAGGACAACGCCGAACGGGCCGAGCTGATGAAGCAATATCAGAAGGTCTATACGCAGAACCTCTATACGATCGGCCTCACCGAATATCCGGGCGCGCTCATCGTCAACAAGCGGTTCTCCAACGTGCCGCAGGGTACGCCGATCTTCATGTTCAACTGGGCCGAAGATTCCATCATCCGCGAACGCCTGTGGGTGGCGGCCGACAAGCAGGGCAAATACGAACTTTTCCCTGAGCAGCTGCCCGGCAAGCCGGGTGAGGGCGGGCCGATCAACTAGGCATTCCAGTAAAAGTGCGTAGCGGTTTTCCGTCCGGAAAATGCGAAACTTGAAGAACTCCTCCCGGAGCACACCCGGTACCGGTCGCGCGTGAAGCGCGGCCGGAGACACACGGCCCATCCAAACCGAGGAAAGACCGTTCGATGCTGAGATTTCTGACGATACGCGTAGCATCCGCCATTCCGGTGCTTTTGATCCTGAGCGTGGTGACCTTCGCCATCATCCAGGCGCCGCCCGGCGATTATGCCGACTACATCCGCTCACAGCTGATGAACCAGGGCGGCGCGTCCTTCGAACAGGCGGAAGCGCAGGCGCAGGCCTACCGTATCGAACACGGCCTCGATAAGCCGCTTGTGGTGCAATATTTCAACTGGATCGGCGGCATCATCACCCGCGGAGATTTCGGCTACAGCTTCTATTACAACAAGCCGGTCGCCGATGTGGTTGGCGAACGCCTGCCGCGCACCATTGCGCTGGCGCTGGTCTGCCACATCTTTGCGTCCGTGCTCGGCATTGCCTTCGGCATATGGGCGGCGACACGGCAATATTCCTGGGTGGATAACCTGCTCTCCACCATCGCCTTCCTCGGCATGACCATCCCGCGTTTCCTGATGGCGCTGATCCTCGTTTATCTCATGGTGTTTCATTTCGACGTGTCGGAGATCGGCAGCTTCTTCTCGCCGCAATATGGCGGAGCGCCCTGGTCATGGGGCAAATTCGTCGATCTCGTCAGCCATGTCTGGCCGGTGGTCGCCATCGCCGTCTTCGGTGGCCTTGCCTACAATATGCGGGTGATGCGCGGCAATCTGCTCGACACGCTGAATGCACAATATGTCGAGACGGCGCGCGCCAAGGGGCTTTCGGAAGGCGCTGTCATCATGCGCCATGCGGTACCGAATGCCGTGCACCCGCTGGTCATGTATCAGGGTGTCGTATTGCCCTACATGCTGAGCGGCGAGATCGAGACCGCCATCATCTTCGCACTGCCGACCGTCGGCCCGGCCATCGTCGGCTCCATGGCGGTGGGTGACGTCTATGTCACCGCGACCTTCATGATGGTGCTGGCCGCAACGCTGATCGTCGGCAACATCATCGCCGACATGCTGCTCGCCATGCTTGACCCACGCGTTCGCGAATTCGGGAGGGCCTGAGATGATGGCGTTTGACGAGATGAAAACCGAAACCGCCGCCACCGCAAAACCCGACCGCTCCGCCCATGGCAACGAGACTTATCTGGCACTGGTCTGGCGGCGTCTCAGACGCTCCTTTACCGGCATGGTCGGGCTGGTGCTGGTGGTCCTGCTGATCCTGATTGCCGTCTTTGCGGATTTCTTCGCGCCGATGAACCCGCTCGAAACCCATGGCAGCTTTTCGCCGCCGCAGGTGGTTCGCTTCACCGACAAGGACGGCAATATCAGCATCGCACCGCGTGTCTACGCCATTGCGGAGACGGACGAGCTTGACCCGGTCACCTTCCAGCCCATCGTCGGGCCGGATTACGACAATCCCGTCTATCTCGGCTTCTTCGTCAAAGGCGCGGAATACAGGCTTTTGGGTCTCATTCCGATGAGCCGGCATTTCTTCGGCTCGACGGATGGCCAGCCGGTGCATTTTCTCGGCACCGATAAATTCGGACGCGACGTGCTGTCGCGCGCCATCTATGGCTCGCGCATCTCGCTTGCCATTGCGCTCAGCGTCGTCGCCATCGTTACCGTCATCGGCACCAGTGTCGGCCTGATATCAGGTTATTTCGGCGGGCCGCTGGATGCATGGGTGCAGCGTTTCGTGGAAGTGGTTCTGGCTTTCCCGCAATTGCCGCTTTATCTCGCGCTAACGTCTCTCATCCCGGTCACCGCGCCAACCACTGTGTTCCTCGTCTTCGTCGTGGGTGTCATGTCGGCGCTCGGCTGGGCGCAGATGTCGCGCGAGGTGCGCGGCAAGACGCTGGCACTGGCGCGTATTGATTATGTACGGGCGGCCATTGCCGTCGGCGCCACCGACCGCCGCATCATCTTCCAGCACATCCTGCCGAATGTGATGAGCCATGTGATCGTTGCCGTCACCCTGCATATTCCAAGCGTCGTGCTGCTCGAATCCTTCCTCGGTTTCCTCGGCTTTGCGGTGAAGCCGCCGCTTATCTCCTGGGGGCTGATGCTGCAGGATACCGCGACCTATTCCGTCATCGGTTCCTATCCATGGATTCTCGCACCGGTCGGTTTTGTGCTGGTCACCGTTTTCGCCTTCAACGCGCTGGGCGATGGCCTGCGCGATGCCGTCGATCCCTATTGAGAGGAGCGTAAAATGGTAGCTGCCCAGAACAACGCCTACGCCCCCGCCATCCGCTTCGATGCCGATGACCGTCAGGATAACGCCATCATCGATGCCCGCAACATTGCCGTGACCTTCAAGGTGGAACACGGCACGGTGGAGGCGGTGAAGGATATTTCCTTCCAGCTCTATCGTGGCGAGACGATTGCTATCGTCGGCGAATCCGGTTCGGGAAAATCGGTCACGGCCCGCACGGTGATGGGCCTTCTGACGAAGCGGGCTTCCGTCTCGAAATCCGCGACCGTGCGGTTTAACGGCGATGACATATTGAAGTTTTCGAGCCGCCAGCGCCGGGCGCTGCGCGGTAACCGCATCTCGATGATCTTTCAGGAGCCGATGAGTTCGCTGAACCCGATCTATACGATCGGCAGCCAGATCGTCGAGGCGATCCGCGTTCATTCGAAACTCAGCCGGAAAGAGGCCGAGGCGAGGGCGCTCGATCTTCTTCGGCAGGTGCAGATACCGGAACCGGAAGCGCGGCTGAAGCAATATCCGCACCAGCTTTCCGGCGGCCAGCGCCAACGCGTCATGATCGCCATGGCGCTCTCCAACGATCCGGACGTGCTGATTGCCGACGAACCCACCACCGCGCTCGATGTGACGGTGCAGGCGCAAATCCTCAATCTCATCCGCGACCTGCAGAAGAAACGCGGTATGGCCGTGGTTCTCATCACCCATGACCTGACGATCGTGAAGCAGTTTTCCGATTACGTCTATGTCATGCAGCATGGCGAGATGCGTGAGCACAATACCACGGAAAAGCTCTTCGAAGCGCCGCAGCACCCCTATACGAAAAGGCTGCTCGGCTCCGAACCGCATGGCACGGCAAAGCCGCTACCGGAAAATTCCGGCGTGTTGCTGACGGCAAGCGGCGTGCGCGTGTCCTTCATGATGCGTTACGGCGGGCTGTTCAAACCGGAACTGAAAGAGCTGATCGCCGTCGACAGCCTCGGCCTGACGCTGAGGCGACACGAGACGCTGGGGCTCGTCGGTGAATCCGGTTCCGGCAAGACCACCTTCGGCCAATCGCTGTTGCGGCTGAACGAGCCGGTGGGCGGCGAGGTGATCTTTGATGGCGAGAGAGTCGATGGCCGTTCCCGCGCCGAAATGCGACCCTTGCGTTCGCGCATGCAGATCGTCTTTCAGGACCCCTTCGCCTCGCTCAACCCACGCATGACCATCGGCCAGATCATCGAGGAAGGCCTCACCATCAACGGGCTTGGCAAAACAAAAGCCGAAAGGCTGGACCGGGTGCGTGATGCGCTGGAGGCGGCGGGCATGCCCGGCAATATCCTCTCGCGGTTCCCGCACGAATTCTCAGGCGGCCAGCGCCAGCGCATCGCCATTGCGCGCGCCGTGGCGCTGGAGCCGGAGTTTATCCTGCTCGACGAGCCAACCTCGGCGCTCGATCTTTCCGTACAGGCACAGATCATTGATCTCCTGCGCAAGCTGCAGGATGAGCGCGGCCTGAGCTACCTGTTCATCTCGCACGACCTGAAAGTGGTGCGCGCGCTCTGCCACCGCGTCATCGTCATGCAAGGCGGCAGGATCGTCGAGGAAGGGCCCGTCGAGGATGTGCTGACCAACCCGAAAACAGAATATACTCAGCGGCTTGTACGAGCCGCCTTCGAAATCGCTTGAATTCCCAATACCGGAGGTAGACATGGCAAGAGATCCCAAGATCACATTTATCGGCGCAGGCTCCACTGTTTTCATGAAGAACATCATCGGCGACGTGCTGCAGCGTCCGGCCCTGTCCGGTGCCACGATTGCGTTGATGGACATCAACCGCGAAAGGCTGGAAGAAAGCGCCGTCGTCGTCAACAAACTGATTTCGACACTGGGGGCTAAGGCGAAGGCCGAGACCTATACCGACCAGAAGAAGGCCCTTGCCGGTGCCGATTTCGTCGTCGTCGCCTTCCAGATCGGCGGTTATGAGCCCTGCACGGTCACCGATTTCGAGGTGCCGCGCAAATATGGCCTGCGCCAGACCATTGCCGATACGCTCGGCGTAGGCGGCATCATGCGCGGCCTTCGCACCGTTCCGCACCTGTGGAAGATTTGCGAGGACATGCTGGCCGTCTGCCCCAACGCCATCATGCTGCAATATGTGAACCCCATGGCGATCAACACCTGGGCGATAGCCGAGAAATACCCGACGATCCGGCAGGTGGGCCTTTGCCATTCCGTGCAGGGCACGGCCATGGAACTCGCCCACGATCTCGATATTCCCTACGAGGAAATCCGCTATCGTTCGGCGGGCATCAACCACATGGCGTTTTTTCTGGAGTTCGAACACCGCCAGCCCGACGGCAGCTACAGGAACCTTTATCCCGATCTCGTGCGCGGCTACCGCGAAGGCCGTGCGCCAAAACCCGGCTGGAACCCGCGCTGCCCCAACAAGGTGCGTTACGAGATGCTGACGCGGCTCGGTTATTTCGTCACCGAAAGCTCGGAACATTTCGCCGAATATACGCCCTATTTCATCAAGGAAGGGCGCGAAGACCTGATCGAGAAATTCGGCATCCCGCTCGATGAATATCCCAAGCGTTGCATTGAACAGATCGAGCGCTGGAAGGGACAGGCGGCTGCCTATCGTTCCGCTGACAAGATCGAGGTCAAGCCGTCCAAGGAATATGCCTCCTCCATCATCAATTCGGTCTGGACCGGCGAACCCTCCGTCATCTACGGCAACCAGCGCAACAATGGCTGCATCACCTCGCTGCCATCGGATTGCGCGGCGGAAGTGCCGTGCCTTGTCGACCATAATGGCGTGCAGCCCACCTTCATCGGCGAATTGCCACCGCAGCTCACCGCCCTGATGCGCACCAACATCAATGTGCAGGAGCTGACGGTGCGGGCGCTGATCACCGAAAATCGCGAGCACATCTTCCACGCGGCGATGATGGACCCACACACGGCGGCGGAACTGGACCTCGACCAGATATGGTCGCTGGTGGACGACCTTCTCGTGGCCCATCGCGACTGGTTGCCGGAGTGGACACAAGCCGAGGTGAAGCGGGCGCGGGCGGTGTAAGAACGCAGGGGCTGCGTTGATGGCAGGCTGGCGCACGGCACCCGTGTGGCGTTCGCCGGTTGGCCTTCCGCTATAGATTTAACGTCATCCTCGGGCTCGTCCCGAGGATCCAATCACATTGCAAAAAAAACTGATGGCTGGCAGATGCTCGGGACAGGCCCGAGCATGACGAAAGGGTTTTAGTTCTTCGTCCAATTGACGTGTGTCAAAGCCGCAAGCCGCACCCTCACCTAAACAGCCCCGGCAACCGGTCTTTCTCCCTCGGACAGGGGAAATATCAGGTGCGAATTATGAACGTAAAGGTGGCTGGCTTCTTCGGTTTCATCGTATTACGGTTGAAACTCGAAGGGTTCATGGGGAAGACGGATGTCCAGAAAAGGCTTGCTCATTGGTCTGGTGGTTTTGGTGCTTGCCATTGCCGCTTATTTCGCCTGGTCGAAGTTCACGGCAGAGGGGTTGCCCGCCGGTTTCGCGGCCAGCAACGGCCGGATCGAGGCGGTCGAGATCGATATTTCCACGAAGACCGCCGGCCGTCTTCAGGACATCATGGTGCGCGAAGGCGATTTCGTGAAGGCCGGGCAGGTGCTTGCGCAGATGGACACCGCCCAGCTGGAAGCCAAGAGGCGTCAGGCGCAGGCACAGCTTCGCCGCGCGAAAATAGCGATCGATACCGCCAACAGCCTCGTCGCGCAGCGGGAGGCGGAGAAAACATCCGCTCTCGCAGTGGTGGAGCAGCGCAAGGCCCAGCTTGATTCCGCCTCCAAGACCTATACGCGCTCGAAACAGCTGCTGACCGGCAATGTCGTATCGCAGCAGATTGTCGATGACAGCGAAGCGGCCGAACAATCCGCCCGCGCGACGCTCGCTTCCGCCGAAGCCTCGCTCGCCGCCTCGGATGCCGCAATCAATGCCGCCCGGGCGCAGATCGTCGATGCCGAAGCGGCGGTCGATGCCGCGCAGGCCGATATCGAAAGCATCGAAACGGATATTGCCGATGCGACGCTGAAATCGCCGCGCGATGGCCGGGTGCAATATCGCATCGCCCAGCCTGGAGAGGTGCTCTCTGCCGGCGGACGGGTTCTGAACCTCGTTGATCTCGGCGATGTCTACATGACGTTCTTCCTGCCGACGGCCGAGGCCGGCCGCACATCCATGGGGTCCGATGTCCGCCTGATACTCGATGCCGCGCCGCAATATACCATTCCGGCCAAGGTCTCCTTCGTGGCGGATGTCGCGCAGTTTACGCCCAAGACGGTCGAAACCGAGGAAGAGCGCCAGAAGCTCACCTTCCGGGTGCGGGCGCAGATCCCGCAGGAACTGCTGCAGAAATATATTCAATATGTCAAAACCGGTCTGCCGGGCATGGCCTATGTTCGGCTTGATCCCGAGGCCGTCTGGCCGGAAAATCTCGACCGTAATCTTGTGAAGTGACGGTGGCCGCCATGGTCACGCCTTCTGCGACGAGCACCGGAAACGATCAGAACGCGCCGGTCGCGCGCTTGGCCGACGTGCGGCTGTCATTTGGCAGCACGGTGGCTTTGGCCGACATATCGGTTGATATTCCCTCGGGGCGAATGATCGGGCTTATCGGCCCGGATGGCGTCGGCAAATCCAGCCTGCTGTCGCTGATCTCCGGCGCCCGCGCCATCCAGAAGGGCAGGGTGGAAGTTCTCGGCGGCGATATGTCCGATGCGCGCCACCGTGAGGGTACATGCCCGCGCATCGCCTACATGCCACAGGGGCTTGGCAAGAACCTTTATCCCACCTTGTCCGTCTTCGAGAATATCGACTTTTTCGGCAGGCTGTTCGGGCAGGGCGGCAGAGAGCGGCGGGCGCGTATCGCCGAATTGCTGAAGAGCACAGGTCTCGAACCTTTCGCCGACCGCCCGGCCATGAAGCTTTCCGGCGGCATGAAGCAGAAGCTCGGGCTCTGCTGCGCGCTGATTCACGATCCGGACCTGCTCATTCTCGATGAGCCGACGACCGGTGTGGACCCGCTGTCGCGCCGGCAATTCTGGGAGCTGATCGATTCCATCCGCGCCGGTCGCCCCGGCATGAGCGTCATCGTCGCGACGGCCTATATGGAAGAGGCCGCCGGTTTCGACTGGCTGGTCGCCATGGATGGCGGCAAAATCCTTGCCACCGGCTCGCCCGCCGAACTGCTGGAGCGCACCTCGGCAGCCAATCTCGATGCAGCCTTCATCGCTCTTCTGCCGGAAGAAAAGCGCAAGGGCTACCGGGAGGTGCATATCGCGCCGCGCAAGGTGACCGGCGAGAGCGACTATGCCATCGAAGCGTCGCATCTCAGCATGCGCTTCGGCGATTTCACCGCCGTCGACAATGTCAGTTTCAAGATTCCGCGTGGCGAGATTTTCGGCTTTCTCGGCTCGAACGGCTGCGGAAAATCCACCACCATGAAGATGCTGACCGGGCTTCTGGCCGCCAGCGAAGGCGAGGCGAAGCTCTTCGGCCACAAGGTGGATGCGAGCGACATGGCCATCCGCCACCGGGTCGGTTACATGAGCCAGGCTTTCTCGCTCTATTCCGAGCTGACGGTGCGCCAGAACCTTGATCTTCACGCGCGGCTGTTCAAGCTGCCGGAAGAGAAAATCCAGCCGCGGATCGCCGAGATGGCGGAGCGTTTCGATCTCGGCGCGGTCATGGAGACGCTGCCGGACGACCTGCCGCTCGGCATCCGGCAAAGACTGTCGCTGGCGGTGGCGATGATCCATTCGCCGGATATTCTCATCCTTGACGAACCGACCTCCGGTGTCGATCCGGTGGCGCGCGATGGATTCTGGCAGATTCTCGCCGATCTCTCCCGCAACGACAATGTTACCATCTTCATCTCCACCCATTTCATGAATGAGGCGGAGCGCTGCGACCGGATTTCGCTGATGCATGCCGGCAAGGTGCTGATCAGCGATACGCCAGATGCGATCACCAGGAGCCAGAATGCCGCAACGCTGGAGGAGGCCTTTGTTGCCTATCTCGAAGATGCATCCGGCCTGACGAAATCAGGGCCGGCGGAGGCGCCTGCCGCAACGGCAAACGTGCCGGCGGCACAGCACGCCGCGCCCGCCCGCAAACGGTTCTTCGATGTCCGGCGCATGTTCAGCTATACGCGCCGCGAGGCGCTGGAGTTGCAGCGTGATCCCATTCGCGGCACGCTGGCGGTGCTTGGCAGTGTCATCCTGATGTTCGTGATCGGATACGGCATCAATCTCGATGTCGAGGATCTGACCTTCGCGGTGCTGGATCGTGACGATTCCACCATCAGTCGCGATTATGTGCTCGACATAACCGGTTCCCGTTATTTTATCGAGAAAGAACCGATCCGCGATTATGCCGATATGGACCGGCGCATGCGCGATGGCGAACTGAGCCTCGCCATTGAAATTCCCCCCGGTTTCGGTCGCGATGTGCTGCGCGGCAAGACGGTCGAAGTCGGCGCCTGGATCGATGGTGCCATGCCGCAGCGGGCCGAGACCGTGCGCGGTTACGTGCAGGGCATGCACCAGACATGGCTGGCGCGCAAGGCGGCTGAGATCTACGGCAGCGCCGCGACGCAGAGCAGCTTCAGCATCGAGACGCGCTATCGTTACAATCCCGATGTCAAAAGCCTTGTCGCGATGGTGCCGGCGGTCATCCCGCTGTTGCTGATGCTCATTCCTGCCATGCTGGCCGCGCTCAGCGTCGTCCGAGAAAAGGAACTCGGCTCCATCGTCAATCTTTACGTGACGCCGACCACGCGGCTGGAGTTCCTGATTGGCAAGCAGCTTCCTTATGTCGCCCTCGGCATGCTCAATTTCCTGCTGTTGACGGCATTCGCGATCTTCATCTTCCGGGTGCCGTTCACCGGCAGTTATCTTGCTTACGCGACGGGAGCGCTGCTCTTTGTCATCATCGCTACATCCATCGGCCTCGTGATGTCATCCTTCATGAAGAGCCAGATCGCGGCGATCTTCGGCACCGCCTTGCTGACGCTCATTCCGGCGACGCAATATTCGGGCATGATCGATCCCGTCTCGTCGTTGCAGGGCGCGGGGGCCGTTATCGGAAACATCTATCCCGCCACCTATTTCATGACGATTTCCCGCGGGACCTTTTCCAAGGGGCTGGATTTCGCCGGGCTTTCCGGCTCCTTCCTGCCGCTTCTCATCGCCGTTCCGCTGCTCCTCATCGCCGGTGCCGCACTTTTGAGGAAGCAGGCATCATGAGGTTGTTTTCGTCCAACATCTTCCAGCTCGGCATCAAGGAACTGCGCGGGCTTGCGCGCGACGGCATGTTGCTGGTCCTCATCATCTACGCCTTCACGCTGCAGATCTACACTGGCTCCAGCGCGCTGCCGGAAACGCTCAACAATGCCGCCATCGCCATTGTCGACGAGGATCAGTCGCCGCTTTCCAGTCGCATCAGCACGGCTTTTTACCCGCCCTATTTTGCGCCGCCGAAGCAGATTTCCATTGCCGAGATGGACAAGCGCATGGATGCCGGCCTTGATACGTTCGCGCTCAACATTCCCCCGGATTTCCAGCGCCGGCTGATGGCCGGGCAGCAGCCCGCCATCCAGCTCAATATCGACGCGACCCGCATGAGCCAGGCCTTCAGCGGCGGCGGTTATGTGCAGACCATCGTGACGAGCGAAATCCAAGAATATATCAACCGCTATCGCGGCGCGACCTCGGTGCCGGTGGACCTGACCCTGCGCTCGCGTTTCAATCCGGAGCTGGACAAATCCTGGTTCGGCTCGATCAACAACATCATCACCGCCATCACCATGCTGTCGATCGTGCTGACGGGTGCCGCGCTCATTCGCGAGCGCGAGCATGGCACGGTCGAGCATCTGCTGGTCATGCCGGTGACACCGCTGGAAATCATGCTCAGCAAGGTCTGGTCCATGGGGCTCGTCGTGCTGGTGGCCTCGGCCTTTTCCCTGTTCGTCGTCGTCAGGGGGCTGCTGGCCGTTCCAATCGAAGGTTCGCTCCTGCTCTTCCTGCTCGGCACCGCCCTGCAATTGTTCGCCATGACGTCGATGGGCATTTTTCTGGCGACGGTGGCCGGCTCGATGCCGCAATTCGGCATGTTGCTGATCCTGTTCCTGCTGCCGTTGCAGGTGCTCTCCGGCGCCATGACGCCGCGCGAAAGCATGCCGGATGCGATCCAGTACATCATGCTTCTGGCGCCCAACACCCATTTCGTCATTCTGGCGCAATCGGTACTCTTCAGAGGCGCGGGACTGGATGTGGTGTGGCCGCAATTGCTCGCCCTGCTCGCCATCGGCTCGGCGCTCTTCATTTTTGCGCTTCGTCGCTTCCGGCGGTTCCTGCGCTGAACCGCGGAAAAAAGACCGTTTCCGTCATTTTCGAATGAGTTGAATTAATTGTGTACGGTAACGGTATGTTCGCCTTCCGGGAATATGCCTATGAGACGGCTGGGTAAAAGAGGGCTTTGTCCAGGAGTGGTACAATGACTATCGCAGCACGTCTGTCGCTTACGGCCATGATCGCACTGGCGGCAACACCGTCTCTCGCATCGGAAGATATGACGTCGCAGACGAGTGAAGCGATATTCGGTTTCGGCGGCGTGCTGACCAAAGAGGACATGTTGAAAAGCGCGGCCCTCTTTCCGGTGGAATATGAACGGAACGCCATTCTGGGCGGTGGTTATCAGTTTTACCCCTACCGCATCGGCAATGTGAAACTGGGTGGCGAAATCGGCGTCGCTGCCAGATTTGGCAAGGGTTTCACCGGTGAAGTCTGGGCCGGCCCGGTGGCGCGTTATGAACAGATCAGGCTCGGCGAGCGGCTGTTCGTCACACCGAGCTTTACCGCTGGCCTCAGCCTGGTGACCGATGCACAGCCGGGCCGCGAGCGCGAGCAGGAAATCAAGGACGGCGGTAACGCCAACGTCCTGTTTTACCTTGGGCCTGAGATCAACGTCTCCTTCAGCGAGGATTCCTCGACGGAATTCTTCTGGCGCCTTCACCACCGTTCCGGCGGTGGCAAAACATTGGGCAATATGAAGGGCGCGACAAACGCCAACGTCTTCGGCGTCCGCTACAAGTTCTAAAAGGCGAGGGGCGCTCAGATCGTCCGCCATGTGGCTGAATTTTCAGCCACCCGTCATTTTCCGGGAGGAGGTGAATGGGAACCCTTGCATCCAGCGCATGGGTGGATTGCCTTATTCTGCCTGTTCATTGAGCATGAGAAAGCGCATATAGGGGGCATCAAAGGACGCCGGAACGAAAACGTTACTGACGTCACCTAAACCTCAGAAAGGGTCATGTCATGAACGTAGCACGCAGCTTCAACAATTGGCGCAAATATCGTCAGACCATCAACGAACTGGGCCGCATGAGCACCCGTGAACTGCACGATCTCGGTATCGATCGCAGCCAGATCACCAGCGTTGCCCGCGCCGCCATCGGCAAGTAATTAAGGCGATATCGCCACTTGTGAGTGCTTCAACGCCCGCTTCGCGGGCGTTTTTGTTTTTGGAGCTTTCCGTTCCGCCGTTCGCCGGTGCGACGATGCCATTCACCGCATGCGGAACCTTGCCGTGTCGCGGGCAAAGATTTGGCCGTCTCCCGGTGCCGGGAACACCCGGGCTCCCGCGAATATTCGCCCGGATTTTCCATCGCGGAGATCGCCATGCAGTGAGCGCATATCTGCGCTGCAACCTTGTGCCTGTGAAACGCGCAGAAAAATGCTATCTTCAAATCATCGAAACGGATGTACCTCCTCCCACATCCTTTTGGTAATGCGGGCGATCCTACTCCTCCTCCCAAAGGATTGCCCCGGGGACAGCGGTTTTCCTCCTCCCATATCGCTGTTCATCTTTTCAGAAAGCCTGCCGCACCTCCTCCCGCGGCAGGCTTTTTTGTTTTCGGGTGTTTCTTTCGTTTTCAGAAAATCCCTCAGTCGAAAGCCATCATGCCGATGGGTGTTACGGCATGGGTGCCGGCGCGTTTGGCAAGCGCGTAGGACAGGCATTGCTCGACTGCATCCTGCGGCACGGGCTTGGCGATGACGCCGGCGCCGATGCCGAGATTGAGGACGACTTCCGGGTTCGCCGTCATGAAGATCACCACGACGCCATGGTCTTCCGAGAGCCGCCTTCCGATCTCCGGGCCGGTCTGGCCGTCGGCGAGATTGACGTCGACGAAGGCGATGTCGGCACGGCTGCCGAGTGCCACGGCCTCATCCAGCCGGTTGGCGATGCCGATGACATCGGCCTCTTCTTCCGCCTGCAAAATGGAATCCTCGATATCCATGGCGATGAGGAACTCGTCTTCCACGATCAGCACGCGCGGCTGTTCCGTGCGGAAACCGGGTTCGCTTTGCAAAACGTCTGCCAACATGTGCCTGTCTCCATTTCGTGCACTGCTGCACTGTCGGCAGGCAAACCCCTGTCGGGGCAACTCGTTCCAAACTGAGATAAACATAGTGAATGGAGTGTAAACGGCGCCCCTTTTCGGCTATCACCATTCACTAGCGAAGCAGTTGATTCGGTTTGGTTTTCATCCGGGGGAAGGGTGGGAGAACGTCGCCGTAGCGCATCTTTCGCCGCTGGAGCACAAGTCTTTTGGCCGCAATCGGTCGATAAGGCTTCATGGAAATTCAACGCGTTAAAGCCTCCTTCGTGCGCCAGGAAGGACGTGCTGCAACGCCGCCGATCATTCGCGTGCCGCGGTCAAAAACGGCGCCGGACCCTATGAGTTTAGAAAGAGAATAAGACGATGACCCAGTCTCCGCGCGCCACCATTGCCCGCAACACGCCCAATATCGCCGTCGTCGGCGTTGGTGGCGGTGGCGGCAATGCGATCAACAACATGATTGCCGAGGGCATTGGCGGGGTGGATTTCATTGCCGCCAATACGGATGCGCAGGCGCTGAAGAAAACCAATGCGCCGCGGCTCGTGCAACTGAGTTCCGAGCTGACCGGCGGTCTTGGCGCGGGCGCCGATCCCGAGGTTGGCCGTCAGGCGGCGATCGATTCCCTCGATGAGATCATGGATCACTTAAGCGGTTACGACATGTGCTTCATCACCGCCGGCATGGGCGGCGGCACCGGCACGGGTGCGGCTCCCGTCATTGCTGAGGCCTGCCGCGCGAAGAACATCCTCACCGTCGGCGTCGTCACGCTTCCCTTCAGCTTCGAAGGTGCACGGCGAATGCGGGCGGCCGAATATGGCTTCGCCAACCTGCTGAACACCGCCGATACCGTCATCGTCATTCCCAACCAGAACCTGCTGCGCATAGCGGACGCCGGCACCACCTTCGAAAACGCGCTGAAGACGGCCGACAAGGTTCTGTCGCTTGGCGTGCGCTGCATCACCGATCTCATCCTGCGTGAAGGCCTCGTTAATCTCGATTTTGCCGATGTGCGTTATGTCATGAAGAACGGCGGACGCGCGCTGATGGGCACGGCCCAGGCCAAGGGTGAAAAACGCGCTTCGGAAGCGGCGGCCGCAGCCATCGCCAACCCGCTGCTCGGCGAACCCTCGCTGAAGGAGGCGCGCGGCGCGCTCGTCTCCATCTCAGGCGGCAATGACCTGACGCTTTATGAAATCGACGAGGCGATGACGCTGGTGCGCGAAGCGGTGAGCGAAGAAACCGACGTCGTGATGGGCGCTTCCTTCGATCCGACGCTCGACGGTGCCTTCAAGATTTCCGTCGTGGCCACCGGTCTGCGCAACTGATGTCTGCTTGAGGCGCGGCGTGCTCTCCGTTCTCCGGATGAATCGCGCCTCCTTGAGCGGCGCTGCGTTATAAACAGCGCTCACGCCACAAACCGAACGATCAAAAGCCGTCGCGGGTAATTTCTGCGACGGCTTTTTGTTGTTTTTGAACAATTATTCCGCCATTCGGGGAAGGCGCGTCGCAACGCGTCGTTGATAACGAAAAAATATAATAGTACTCTTTATGTCGACAAGAGGGATTTGGTGATGACGGATATAATTGCTTCTGCCGAGCGCAAGCGCGGCTCCGGCGTGAAGATGGTCTATGATCTGCTGCGCGACGAGATTCTCGATCTGGTGCTGCCACCGGGCAGCCCCATCGATGAGGTGCAGCTTGCCGAACGGTTCAAGATGTCGCGCACTCCGATCCGTGAGGCGCTGGTCAGGCTTTCGGGTGAGGGGCTGATCGATACGCTGCCGAACCGCTCGACCATGGTGTCGAATATCGATTTCCTCAACATGCACACCTATTTCGATGCGCTGGTGCTGATGTACCGGGTTACCACGCAACTTGCCGCGCAATATCACCGTCCGGAAGATCTGGCCGGCATTCGGGCGCATAATGCGGAATTCGCCGTCGCGGTGGAAGAGCAGAATGCATTGGCGATGATCTCCACCAACGCCGCCCTTCATCTTGCGATCGCCGAGGCCGGGCGCAACCCCTATTTTACCAGCCTGTTCAAGCGCCTGCTGGACGAAGGGCGGCGTATCCTCAGGCTCTATTACCAGTCCTATGATGATCGTCTGCCCAAGCGCTTCATCGACGATCATGAGGAAATGATCGCGGCGATTGCCGCGCGCGATATCGCCCTTTCGGAAAAACTGGCGCGCGAACATGCCGAACAGATCGTGCGGCAGGTGCAGAAACTGCTGGTGCGAAACGAGCGTCTGGAAATAAGTCTGTAGCTTGTCGATTTCTTGTCGACAAATAAAATACAAGATAGTAATGTCCTTGTCGAAAGGGTGGCGCATTGCTGCGTCCATTCCTGAGAACCATGTGCCTTAGGAGCTAATAATGACGGCCAGCATTTTTTCCGGCGTGATCCCCGCATTGATGACCCCGTGCAAGGAAGACCGCACCCCTGATTTCGATGCGCTTGTCCGCAAGGGCAAGGAACTGATCGCCGATGGCATGTCCGCCGTCGTTTATTGCGGTTCCATGGGCGACTGGCCGCTCCTGACGGACGAGCAGCGCATGGAAGGCGTGGAGCGCCTGGTGAAGGCCGGCGTGCCGGTCATCGTCGGCACCGGCGCGGTCAACACGGCCTCTGCCGTTGCGCACGCTGCCCATGCCCAGAAGGTTGGCGCCAAGGGCCTGATGGTCATTCCGCGCGTCCTGTCGCGTGGTTCGGTCATCGCCGCCCAGAAGGCCCACTTCAAGGCCATTCTTTCGGCTGCGCCGGAAATCCCGGCTGTCATCTACAACAGCCCCTATTACGGTTTCGCCACCCGCGCCGATCTCTTCTTCGCGCTGCGTGCCGAGCACAAGAACCTCGTCGGCTTCAAGGAATTCGGCGGCCCGGCCGATATGCGTTATGCCGCTGAAAACATCACCAGCCGTGATGACGAAGTGACCCTGATGATCGGCGTCGATACCGCCGTCTTCCACGGTTTCGTCAACTGCGGTGCAACCGGCGCCATCACCGGCATCGGCAACGTGCTGCCGAAGGAAGTCATTCATCTCTGCAAGCTGTCGCAGGCCGCCGCCAAGGGTGACGCGGATGCCCGCACGCGTGCGCTGGAGCTGGAGCAGGCGCTCGCCGTTCTCTCCTCCTTCGATGAAGGCCCGGATCTGGTTCTCTATTTCAAGCACATGATGGTGCTGAAGGGCGACAAGGAATACACGCTGCACTTCAACGAGACCGATGTGCTGAGCGACAGCCAGCGCGGTTATGTTGAAGCGCAGTTCAAGCTGTTCAACAGCTGGTATGCGGATTGGAGCAAGCTTCCGGGCGCGGTGCAGTCCTGCAAGGCCGCCTGATTAATTGCTGAAGTAAAAACAAAGGCCCGCAATCGCGGGCCTTTTTTGCATATCAGGTTAGAGCGTTCCTCGGCTTTGACGTCATCCCGGGCTTGTCCCGAGGATCTGCCAACGTCTCGTCAAATCAATCGGTTGCAGATGCTCGGTACAGGCCCGAGCATGACGAGGGAGAGGTTTGCCCTTTTGTATATTGCTCCCCAAAGCAGTCAGGAGACCGCGTCCAGCCCCTTCTCCAGCAACCGGTCGAGCCCGGCCATTTCGGCGGCGGTGAGCGTGACGCCTTCGCTCTCGGATTTGGCACGCGCCGCAAAGCGGCGGCCGGAGGGCAGGCGGGCGCCTTGGCCGATGATGGCGTCGAACAGCTCTTCCGCGCGCTGGAAGGGATCGCCCGGACGCCCCTTGGCGAAGGCTTCCGGGGAGAATGCGACAATCAACTCACCATGGAAGGGCGCAAGCGTGGTGGTGCCGAGATAGTCCAGCACTTCGGGGCTGGTGAGATCGCCGATCATGATGCCGGCGAGAAGTTCGATCATGGTGCCGATGGCCGAACCCTTATGGCCGCCAAAGGGAAGCATGGCGCCGGCAAGGGCTGCCTCCGGGTCGGTGGTCGGGTTGCCCTCGGCATCCACGGCCCAGCCTTCCGGCAAGGATTTTCCCGCGCGCCGGTGTAGTTCTATCTCGCCACGGGCGGCAACGGATGTCGCGAAATCAAAGACGTAAGGCGAGGTGCCCTTGCGCGGCCAGCCGAAGGCGAAGGGGTTTGTGCCGAGCAGCGGCCTGGTTCCACCGGTCGGTGCGACGGTGGAATAGCTTGGGCACATCACCAGCCCGGCCAGTCCGTTCGAGGTCAGCCCCTCGACCTCGGGCCAGAGAGCCGAAAAATGGGTGCAGTCATTGATGACGAGTGCGGCGACGCCCAGGCGTTTCGCGCGCTCCGCCAGAACCGGCAGGCCAAGCTCGAAGGCAGGATTGGCGAAACCGCCCCTGGCGTTGACCTTCACGATGGCCGTGCCGTCGTCTTCGACCACTTCCGGTATGGCGTCGGGCTTCACCTTGCCGGCCTTGACGGTGCGAAGCGCCCCTTCGATGCGATAAATGCCATGCGATTTGCAGGCGTCCCGCTCGCCGGCGATGATGACGCGTGCCAGCGCTCCCGACTGCACGTCATTCAGCCCCGCCCGGCGGAAGATCGCCTCCACCCGCTGCAAAAGTCCGTCAATGGTCAAGGTGGTGGTGTCGCTCATCATAATCCTCCGATGTCGGGCTCGCACATTTTGAATACATAAAGTATACAAAGGCGGTGCTATTGCAACGGGTCTTTTCGAGGGGGCGCCCGGAAAGCTGAAATCAAAAATCGCCTGCCACAAACTCGTGACGCCCAAGACGAACCCTCATTCCTGTGCTTGTCACAGGAATCCAGCCAACACGCGTTTGCCTGTTGAGACAATCCTTTCAGCCCAAAGACTTGGGCTGGCCAGGTTCCTGTAACAAGCACAGGAATGAGGAGGCGTTGGATGTTTCCGCATGGCCTGTCGGTTCCTCGCACCCACTGCGAAACTGGTCCATCGACCTTCATCTCTTCGCACACGCAAAAAATTCTTTTTGTATACTCATTGTATTTTTATATTGATTTATCGCTGTCATGGGGAAATAGTGGCCTCGCCTTCAAGGGCAGACCAATTCTGGGAGCAAATCAAGAATGAAAAAATCGGTCATTTTCGCCGGCCTCTTGGCCGCCACTTCCGCTATCACCCCGGCCAAGGCCGACAAGCTTGACGACATCATTTCGTCCGGTACGCTGCGTTGCGCCGTCGTGCTCGACTTCCCGCCCATGGGTGCGCGTGACGACGCCAACAACCCGATCGGCTTTGACGTCGACTATTGCAACGATCTCGCCAAGGCGCTCGGCGTCACGGCTGAAATCGTCGAAACGCCGTTCCCCGAGCGTATTCCGGCGCTGATGTCCGGTCGCGTTGATGTCGGCGTTGCCTCGACCTCCGATACGCTGGAACGCGCCAAGACCGTCGGCATGACCGTGCCTTATTTCGCCTTCGAAATGGCCGTTACCGCCAACGACAAGTCGGGCATCAAGTCCTTCGAGGATATGAAGGGCAAGACGGTTGGTGCGACCGCCGGAACCTTCGAAGCCATCGCGCTCGAGAAGTCGGTCAAGGAATGGGGCGTGGGCGAATTCCGCCCGTACCAGACGCAGGCTGACGTGTTCCTCGCCTTGAGCCAGGGCCAGATCGATGCCACCGTTTCCACCTCCACGGTTGCGCAGTCCAACGTCAAGGGCGGCAAGTTCGCCGGTATCTCGGTGGTCGGCAAGGCGCCCTACGACATCGATTATGTCGCGCTCTTCACCAACCGCGACGAATACGGCTTCATCAACTACCTGAACCTCTTCATCAACCAGCAGGTTCGCACCGGCCGTTACGCCGAACTCTACAAGAAGTGGGTTGGCGGCGAGGTTCCCTCGCTCACCGTCAACGGCGTTTATCGCTGATCAGGACTTTTCGTAAACGGCGCGGTCATTTTGACCGCGCCGTTGATCGTTTCTGAAAAGGCGGGACGCTTAATGTTCAACTATACATTCCACTGGAATCAGGCGCTGAAGGCTTTGCCGCAGCTTCTGGACGGTGCGGTGGTGACGCTGCAGATCGCCATTCTGTCGATGGTGATCGGCCTTTCCTGCGCCATCGTGCTGACGCTGTTCCGGCTTTCCGGTAACCGCATTCTTGGCGCTTTCGCCTCCGTCTGGGTAGAGATCGCCCGCAACACGCCGGCGCTGTTCCAGATTTACATGGCCCATTTCGGGCTCGGCAATTTCGGCATTCATCTCAGCCCCTATACCGCGCTTCTGGTCGGTATCGCGTTCAACAATGCCGGTTATCTCGCGGAGAATTTCCGTGGCGCGCTGAAAGCGATACCGGATACGCAGACGCGGTCTGGCCGTTCGCTCGGCATGACCTCGATGCAAACCTTCCGGCTGATCATCCTGCCGCAGATGCTGCGCGTCGCCTTTTTGCCGGCCACCAACCAGATGGTCTGGGCGATCCTCATGACCTCGCTCGGTGTCACGGTCGGTATGAATACCGATCTCGCCGGGGTCACGCAGGCGCTCAATGCGCGCTCCTTCCGAACCTTCGAATTCTTCGCGCTCGCCGCGGTCATCTATTACGTGATCGCCAAGATCGTCACGCTCGCCGCCCGATTGCTGGCCGCGCGCCTGTTCCGTTACTGAGAGAGGTGAGCCATGTTTGAAACCGCTCTCACCTGGAGTGATCTCGCCTTCCTGGCCAAGGGTGCCGGCATGACGCTTGCCGTCACCGCCGTCGCTGTCACGGCAGGCACCATCATGGGGATCATCTTCGGGATCATCCGTTTCCAGTTCGGCCCATACTGGTCGCTGCCGCTGACCTTCGTTCTGGACATTTTTCGTTCCGTGCCGCTGCTCATCCAGCTGGTGCTCGGTAATGCCTTCCAGTCGATCGCCAAGCTCGGCTGGCCGCCTTTCACCACCTCCTGCGTGGTTCTGTCGCTTTATACGGCGGCCTATTGCACCGAGATCGTGCGTGGCGGCATTGAAGCGGTGCCTTCCAACACCCGCCGCGCCTGCCGGTCGCTCGGCATGACCTGGTCGCAGGACATGCGCTACATCGTTCTGCCGCTTGCCACGCGCGTCTCACTGCCTTCGTGGATCGGCCTGACGCTGGGTGTGATGAAGGATTCCGCGCTCGTTCTGTGGCTCGGCCTCATCGAGCTTCTGCGCGCCTCGCAGATCCTCGTCACCCGCCTGCAGGAACCGCTGACCATCCTGATGATCTGCGGCGCCATCTACTTCCTTATCAGCTTCCCCATCGCCCGTTTCGGCGGGTATCTCGAAAGACGGTGGTCCCCCAATGATTGAGATCGAAAACGTCCGCAAATCCTTCGGCCCGCTGGAGGTTCTGAAAGGGATCAACCTCACCGTCAACAAGGGCGAGGTGGTCACCATCATCGGCGGTTCCGGTTCCGGCAAGTCGACGCTGCTGACCTGCATCAACGGTCTGGAGCCGATCGACAGTGGCAAGATCGTCATCGACGGCACGGAAGTGCATGCCAAGTCAACCGACCTCAACAAGCTGCGTCGCAAGGTTGGCATCGTCTTCCAGCAATGGAACGCCTTTCCGCATCTGACGGTGCTCGAAAACGTCATGCTGGCGCCGCGCAAGGTGCTCGGTATCTCCAGGGATAAGGCCGAGGAGATCGCGGTGAAGCAACTGACCCATGTCGGTCTTGCCGAAAAGCTGAAGGTCTATCCGAACCGCATGTCGGGCGGTCAGCAGCAGCGCATGGCGATTGCCCGCGCGCTTGCCATGTCGCCGGAATATATGCTGTTCGATGAAGTGACCTCCGCACTTGATCCGATGCTGGTCGGCGAAGTGCTCGATACGCTGAAGATGCTGGCCGATGAGGGCATGACGATGATCTGCGTCACCCATGAAATGGCCTTCGCCCGCGATGTGTCGAACCGTGTCGCCTTCTTCCATCAGGGCGTGATGGCGGAAATCGGCACGCCCGATCAGCTGTTCGGCGCACCACAGCATCCCGAAACGCAGAAATTCCTGGCGAGCGTCCGGTAATGCCTGCACATGATGTCATCGTCATTGGGGCCGGCGTCGTCGGCCTCTCGGCAGCGATCGCCGCGCAGGGCCGCGGTCTTTCGGTCACGGTCATAGACCGCGAGGGACCGGCGGCGGGCGCTTCGGCAGGCAATGCCGGCGCCTTCGCCTTCACCGATATCCTGCCACTCGCATCGCCCGGCATTCTCTGGAAAGCGCCGAAATGGCTGCTCGATCCGCTGGGTCCGCTCAGCGTACCGCCGGCCTATGCGCTGAAGATCGCGCCGTGGATGTTCCGCTTCTGGCGGGCCTGTGCCGCATCGAAAGTCGAGCATTCCACCGCCGCCCAGACGGCGCTGATGGACCTGTCGAAGGCCGAGCTGGAGCCGTTCCTCAAAAAGACCGATACCATCGCCATGCTGCGCAAGGAGGGCAACCTTCAGGTTTATGAGAGCGAGGCGGAATTCGAAAACTCTCTTCCCGGCTGGAAGGCGCGCGAACGCCACGGCATCGCGTTCCGGCATCTCAATGCCGATGAGATGGCCGAGATACAACCCGGCATCGCGCCGCGTTTCACCTGTGGCACGTTTACGCCCGGCTGGTATTCTATCGCCGATCCCAAGCTCTATACGCAGGCGCTGGCCGATCATTTCCGCACCATTGGCGGGCGTATCGAATGCCTCGATGTCGCATCGCTGAGGCCGCGGGAAGATGGCGTCGAGGTGGCGAGCCACGATGGCCGCACCCGCAAGGCCGGCAGGGTGGTGCTGGCGGCCGGTGCCTTCTCGCACCGCATCGCCCGGTCGCTCGGGGAAAAAATTCCGCTGGAAACGGAACGGGGGTATAATACCACATTGCCTTCTTCCGCTTTTGATCTGCGTACGCAGGTGACCTTTGGCGGGCACGGTTTCGTTGTCACGCGGCTTTCCTCCGGCATCCGCGTTGGTGGAGCGGTCGAGCTGGGTGGACTGGAGCTTCCGGCCAATTTCGCCCGTTCCGAGGCGCTTCTGGCCAAGGCGAAAGCCTTCCTGCCGGGCCTGAAAACCGAAGGCGGCAAACAGTGGATGGGTTTCCGCCCATCGCTGCCGGACAGCCTGCCGGCCATTGGCGAAGCGCGGCACACGGCGCGGGTGGTCTATGCTTTTGGTCACGGGCATCTGGGGCTGACGCAATCGGCAGGCACGGCCCGCATCGTCGCCGATCTTCTGACCGGACAAAGGCCGGCCATCGATACAAGGGCATTTTCGCCGCAACGTTTCTGACGGAGATTTTCAATGTCTTCTGCCGTTTCGACACCAGCTATTCCTGAAGCGCGCAGCATCCTGCCGGGTGCGGCCGAAGGCAAGGTCATCGCCACGAGCGAGGCGCTGAGCTTCTGGGGCGGGGTCGATCCCGCCACGGGCCGGGTGATCGATGTGCATCACCCGTTGCATGGCATCTGTCTCACCGGCGGCGTGCTGTTCATGCCGACCAGCCGTGGCTCCTGCACCGGCTCGGGCGTGTTGCTCGATCTCATCCTCACCGGCCGCGCGCCTTCGGCGCTGATTTTCTGCGAGGCTGAAGATGTGCTGACGCTCGGCGCGCTTGTGGCAGCGGAAATGTTCGGCAAGGCTCTGCCGGTCATCCGGCTCGATGCGGAAAATTTCGCCCGCTTCTCCCGCGCCGCACATGTCAGCGTCGACGAAAACACCATCGAGGCCGACAGCGTCTCGCTGGCGATCACCCCGCCCGCAACCGCCCATCTCGACCTGAAGAACGATGACCGTGCGATGCTGGAGGGACGGGACGGCATTGCCGTGCGCCAGGCCATGCGCATCATCGTCGCCATGGCCGCCCAGCAAGGGGCATCAGCGCTTGTCGATGTCACCCAGGGCCATATCGACGGCTGCATCTATGCCAGCCCCGCCAACCTCACCTTCGCGGAAAAAATGGCGGAGATGGGCGGCAAGGTGCGGGTGCCGACCACCATGAACGCCATTTCGGTCGACAAGGCGCATTGGCGTGCGCAGGGCGTGCCGGAGGATTTTGGCGATCCGGCCGCAAGGCTGGCCGATGCCTATGTGCGCATGGGCTGTCGCCCCACCTTCACCTGTTCGCCTTACCTTCTCGACAGCGCGCCGAATGCCGGCGAATCGATCGGCTGGGCGGAATCAAATGCGGTGATTTTCGCCAATACGGTTCTTGGTGCCCGAACTGCCAAACATCCGGATTTTCTCGATCTCTGCATCGCGATGACGGGCAGGGCACCGCTTTCGGGTGTCTATCTCACGGAAAATCGGCGGCCGCAGCGCCTTGTCGATGTGACTTTGCCGCAGGGCGTGGATGACGCCTTCTGGCCGCTCGTCGGTTATCTCGCCGGCAAGGCCGCGCCGGATTGCATTCCGCTGCTGCGCGGCCTCGCACCGGCAAGGCCGTCGCGCGATGATCTGAAGGCGCTCTGTGCCGCCTTCGGCACCACCTCCGCCGCGCCGATGCTGCATATTGCGGGTGTGACGCCGGAGGCAGAGCTTGCACCGCTCGAAACCGCCGAGACGGTGACCATTTCGCGTGACGATATGGCCGCCGGCTGGTCGCTTCTGAATGAGGGGCCGGAAGAGGTGCAGCTTGTCGCCATCGGCAGCCCGCATGCCTCGCTGGAGGAGTGCCGCGCGCTCGCCGTTGAGTTTGCCGGCCGCAAGCGCCATGCGGATGTCGCCGTCATCGTCACGGCCGGCCAGCAGGTCATCGATGCGGCAGGGCAGGATGGCACGCTGCAAAGCCTCAGGGACAGCGGCGTACAGGTGCTGCCGGATCTCTGCTGGTGTTCTATTTCCGAGCCGGTTTTCCCGACGAAAACCCGCGCGCTGATGACCAATTCCGGCAAATACGCCCATTACGGCCCGGGCCTCAGCGGCCGCGCGGTTCGCTTCGGCAGCCTTGCCGATTGCGTCGAAAGCGCACTGACCGGCCGTGCGGGTTCCCGCCTTCCATCCTGGCTTTCCTGAGGAGTTTCGAATGCGCAGCATAAAGACCGTTCATGTCATTTCCGCCCATGCGGAAGGCGAGGTGGGGGATGTGATTGTCGGTGGCGTGAAACCGCCGCCGGGCGAGACGATCTGGGAACAGAGCCGTTTCATCGCTCGTGACGAGACGCTGCGCAATTTCGTGCTCAACGAGCCGCGCGGCGGCGTCTTCCGCCACGTCAACCTGCTGGTGCCGCCGAAACATCCGGATGCGGACGCCGCCTTCATCATCATGGAGCCGGAAGACACACCGCCCATGTCCGGCTCCAATTCCATCTGCGTTTCCACCGTGCTGCTGGATGGTGGCATTGTGCCGATGCAGGAGCCGGAAACCCATATGCTTCTGGAAGCGCCGGGTGGGCTGGTGAAGGTGCGCGCCGAATGCCGCAACGGCAAGGCCGAGCGCATCTTCGTGCAGAACCTGCCGAGCTTTGCCGCAAAGCTCGATACCGAACTTGAGGTCGAAGGCCTCGGTAAGCTGAAGGTGGATACCGCCTATGGCGGCGACAGCTTCGTCATCGTCGATGCCGAAGCGATGGGTTTCAGACTGAAACCGGAAGAGGCGCATGATATTGCCCGCCTCGGCGTGCGCATCACCAATGCCGCCAACAAGGCTCTGGGTTTCGATCATCCCGAAAACCCCGACTGGCGACATTTTTCCTTCTGCCTGTTTGCCGGCAAGGTGGAGCGCACTGCCGAAGGCTTGAGGGCAGGGGCGGCCGTCGCCATCCAGCCGGGCAAGGTGGACCGCTCACCGACGGGCACGGCACTTTCGGCCCGCATGGCCGTGCTGCATGCGCGCGGTGAGATGAAGGAGGGTGAAACGCTGACGGCGGTGTCGCTGATCGGCTCGACTTTCACCGGCCGCATCCTCGGAACGACAACGGTCGGCGACCGCCCGGCCATCCTGCCGGAAATCTCCGGCCGTGGCTGGATCACCGGCATTCACCAGCACATGCTCGATCCGTCCGATCCGTGGCCGGAGGGGTATCGGCTGACGGATACGTGGGGTGCTAGGTAGTACGCACGCAGGCTGCATCTTGAGATATGCTACGGCGGCGCGGCCCGTTTCTTCTCCCCGTCGGGGAGAAGAAACAAGCGGCACCCGCTCGTTCTTCACTCGTTAAAGCCCTACAGGCCGGCTCGCTTGGTCGTCTCCCGCACGATCAGTTCGAACCCGACATCCACCCGCGCTCCTTCGGGAATGGCGGCATCCTTTTCCGCCTCAAGGATCGAAAGCAGCAATTCGCCCGCCTTGCGGCCGATCATCTGCGCATCGACGCGGATCGTTGAAATTGCGGGATAACATTGCCGGCCGATATCGAAATCGCCGAAGCCGAGGATGGAAACCTGCTCGGGCACACGAATGCCGCGGCGATGACATTCCATCAGCGCGCCGACGGCGGAAATATCCGATACCGCAAAAATACCTTCGACGTCGGGCGCTTTTGCTAGCAGCGAGCCCAGCGTCTTTGCCCCATGATCATAGGAAACCGGTGCGCTGCCCTCGCGGATGATGAGGTCATCGGCAATGCCGGCTTCGCGCAGCGCTGCGCCAAAACCGAGCAGGCGGCTTTCGCCGCGCCAGTCCTTCACGTCGCCATCGGCCCTGGAGCCCAATGCGCCTATCCGTTTGAAGCCAAGCGATATCAGATATTTGGCGGCGTTTCTTCCCACCTCGTAGTTGGAAAAGCCAACCGCATGGTCGATGGGGTGTTCGGGCACGTCCCAGATCTCGACGATCGGAATGCCGGCACGCATCAGCACCTCGCTTGCCATCTTGGTATGCACCGTGCCGGCGACGACAATGGCGTCGGGACGGCGCTCCATCATGGTGCGGATGACGCGCTCCTCCTCCTGCAGATCGTACATGGTATAACCGATCAGCAATTGGTAGTCGGCGGCGCGCAGCGCATTGGCGAGCCCTTGCGCGCTGTCGGCGAAGTTGGAGTTGGTGAGTGTCGGCAGGATGGCGGTGATGAAATTGGTGCGCCGGGATGAAAGCGATCCGGCGATCCGGTCCGGCACATAACCGAGCTTCTCGATTGCCTTCATCACCTTCTGGCGCGTTTCTTCCGACACCAGCGCAGGATCGGCCAGCACCCGCGATACCGTCATCTTCGAGACGCCCGCGAGTTTGGAGACGTCGCTCATCGTTGCTTTTTTTGACGTGACTAACGCTGCGGCCAAGGGCGTGCGCTCCACCAAAGCATGTCTCCCCAGTTTTAAGCCGGCAACAATTTCAACCGGTTCAGGACAAGACATACACGAAGATCAACAGGGAAAGCACGCCGCTTGATTGCAGATCGATGCGGCGTGCACCGGATTTATGCGATGCGGCGGTAGACGAGGTGATAAAACCGTCCGTCGCACATGCTCATCATCTCATCCGTCAGCACCCGGCCTTCGAGACGGACCGGCGAGACCAGCGCTTCTTCGACCGCTTCCATGGAGGGGTAATCGATTTCCTGCACCATGATGATCGGCGCTGCGTCAGGGTCGGTGCGCTTGGTGCGCATCACCCGCACGGCCTGCGCGTTCGGCATGCGTTTCCAGACGGGCAGCAATTTTTCCTCGACGATGCGGAAAAACTCCTCCTCCCGGCCGGGGTGGATCGTGCCTTCAAATATTGCCGAGCGCGTATACATGGTTTCCTCCCGAATGAATGCCCGATGCAACGGTTCTGTAGATCGGACTTGCAATGATACCGATAACATGCATTATTGATCCTGCCAAGAACGGGAAATGGTGTCGACAAGAGGAAAATCGATAACCAGCCGAAATCGCTGAGTTTAATAGGAAATTCTGACGGTTTTGAGCTTTTGCTGTTTCTTGGGAGGAGTTTTTAGTCAATCGCGTTGAAATGTTATCGAGAACATTTTGCGCTTTGCGCAAGGCCGCTGTTCCGCTTCGGGCAGCCACTATAAGGTTGGAGGAGAAACCATGAGCATTTCCAGATTTCTGAAGAACATGACCGTTGCCGTCGGTGTTGCCGCAGCAACGCTTGCCGCCAGCACATCCGCCCATGCCGTCTCGATCAGCGAGATCACGGCACGCGGCAAGGTCAAGATCGGCGTTCTCACCGGTGCACCGCCCATGGGCATGGTGGATGAGAAGGGCAATCCTTCCGGTTATGACGTCGATGTCGCCAATCTCATCGGTTCCTACCTGTCTCTGCCGGTCGAACTGGTGCCGTTGACGCCGCCGGCGCGTATTCCCGCGCTTCAGACCGGCAAGGTCGACTTCCTTGTCGCGACGCTCGCCCCGACCGGCGAACGCGCCAAGACCGTGATGTTCACGCAGCCTTACAGCGCCTTCAACATGGACATCATTTCCGGCAAGGACCAGAAGTTCGAAAATCTCGACAGCCTCAAGGGCAAGCGCGTTTCGGTCAATCGTGGTTCCTCGCAGGAAACCGCGTTGCGCAAGGCCAATGTCGAAGGTCTTGAAATCGTCGTTTACGAAGACGATTCCACCAGCGCCCAGGCATTGCTTGCCGGTCAGGTGGATGCCGTCGCCCTGCCGTCCACGGTGGGTGAGGCGATCATCAAGCAGCGCCCGGAAGCCGGCCTGCAGGTTGGGTTCACCTTCTTCCAGCAGGGCAATTCCATGGCGACCAAGCTTGAGGACTTCGAGCTGCGCCAGTGGCTGAACACCTCCATCTACCTCATGAAGATGTCGGGCGATCTCGACCGTATCTCGGTCAAGTGGACCGGTCGTCCGCTGCCGCAATTGCCAAGCTTCTGATTGAGCCTTTCAACGCGCCCGCCGGGAAGGCTTCCGGCGGGCCGGGAAATGTCAACGGAGTGACGCATGTCCTATACATTCCAATTCGGCGCGCTCGCCCAATATCAGAATGAGATTCTGAATGGCATATGGCTGACGATCAAGCTGTCGGTCCTGTCCATCGTGCTCGGCTGCGCTTTCGGCATTCTTCTTGCCTCGCTGCGCTCCATCAATGGCGGCATCGTCCGCATCATCGTCGACGGTTATGTCGAGGTGATCCGCAACACGCCGTTTCTGGTGCAGCTTTTCATCGTCTATTTCGGCCTGCCGGGCCTCGGCTTTCGTGTCGGTGCGGATACGGCGGCGCTGATCGGCATGACGATCAACCTTGCGGCCTATTCGACGGAGATCATTCGCGCCGGCATCGAGGCGGTGCACAAGTCGCAGATCGAGGCGGGTGAGGCCCTGGGCTTCACGAAGTACCAGATCTATCGCCACGTCATCATCGTGCCGGCCATCGCCAAGGTCTATCCTTCGCTCTGCAGCCAGTTCGTGCTGATGATGCTGGCATCGAGCATATGTTCGGCCATCTCCACCCATGAGCTTGCGGCCGCCGCAGCCTTCGTGGAATCGCAGACCTATCGCTCCTTCGAGGTCTATATCGTCGTCACGCTCATCTACCTTGCGCTGGCGCTCAGCCTGCGGCTCATCCTTGCCCTTGTCGGCATGTGGCTGTTTGGCCGCCGTGTGGCCCGCAAGACGATGACCGCCATGCCGGAGGTACAGTCATGACTCTTCGAACTTTCGGCTGGAACGAATTCGGCTTCCTCTTGACCGCCCTGCAATGGACCGTGCTTCTGACGATCATTGCCCTTATCGGCGGCGGCATTGTCGGCTTTTTCATCGCACTCGCCCGCACCTCGGATAACAAGCTGCTGCGCATTGCCGCGGGCACCTATATCCAGGTCATTCAGGGCATTCCGGTGCTGATGATCCTGTTCCTGTCCTATTACGGCCTCAGCCTTGCCGGGCTGGAATTGCCGCCGCTCTTTGCCGCCGGCGCCTCGATGACGATCTACACATCGGGTTACCTCGCGGAAATCTGGCGTGGCTGCATCCAGGCGGTGCCGAAGCAGCAATGGGAAGCGTCGGAATCGCTGGCGCTCACCCGCGCCCAGCAATATCGCTACGTCATCCTGCCGCAGGCGATCCGCATTTCCCTGCCGCCGACCGTCGGTTTTGCCGTTCAGGTCGTCAAGAATACGTCCATCGCATCGATCATCGGTTTCGTCGAACTGGCAAGAGCGGGGCAGCTCATCAACAATGCCACGTTCCAGCCGTTCCGCGTCTTCGTCGCGGTGGCCGTGCTTTATTTCATCGTCTGCTACCCGTTGTCCCAGCTGTCGCGTTGGCTGGAAAGGAGGCTTCATGCCGGAAGTAATCGTTGAAAACGTTCACAAGAGCTTTGGCGCTCTGGAAGTCCTCAAAGGCGTGTCGCTGACGGTCGGTCGCGGTGAAGTCTTCGCCCTCATCGGCCGCTCGGGCTCGGGCAAGAGCACGCTGCTGCGCTGCATGAACGGGCTGGAGAAGATCAATTCCGGCCGCATTGAGATTGCAGGTCACACCCTTGGAGAAGATGCCAAGGCGCTGCGCAAGCTGCGCACCGATGTCGGCATCGTGTTCCAGAGCTACAACCTCTTTCCGCATCTGACGGTCGGCGAAAACATCATGCTTGCGCCACGCATCGTCAAGGACGTGGCGAAATCGGAAACGAAGGATATCGCCCGCGAGGTTCTGCAACTCGTCGGCCTGTCGGAGAAATTCGATTCCTACCCGGACCAGCTTTCCGGCGGCCAGCAGCAGCGCGTGGCGATTGCCCGTTCGCTCGCCATGAGGCCGAAGGTGATGCTGTTCGACGAGGTGACCTCGGCGCTTGACCCGGAACTCACCGAGGAAGTGCTGACCGTCATGGAAAACCTCGCCAAGGACGGCATGACCATGATCCTCGTCACCCATGAAATGGCCTTTGCGCGCCGCGTGGCGACCGAAACCATCTTTATGCACAAGGGCAAGATCTGGGAGCAGGGCCGTTCGTCGGAACTCTTCGCCAATCCGCAAACGCCGGAACTCCGGCAATTCGTCAAGGCCGATGTGAAGTAGCTCACCGGCGCAAAGGAAGACCCATGACCACTGAAATCGTGCAATTGTGCCCGCTCATCCCGGCACTGGAACAGGAACTTGCCGAGCGCTTCACGGTGCATCGCCTGTTCGAAGCCGCAGACAAGGCGGCGTTCCTGGCTGAAAAGGGCGCGGCGATCCGCGGCGTCGTTACCGGCGGCCATATCGGTCTGCCGGCGGATATCGGGGCGGCGCTTCCCAATCTTGAAATCGTCGCCATCAACGGCGTCGGTTTCGACAAGGTCGATCTGGCCGAAGCCAAAAAACGCGGTTTTCGTGTCTCCAATACGCCTGACGTGCTGACGGCGGATGTCGCCGATCTCGCGCTCGGCCTCGTTCTGGCGCAGGCGCGCAAGCTGCCGCAGGCGGACCAGCATGTGCGCACCGGGCAATGGCTGAAGGGCGATATGGGGCTTTCCACCCGCGTCACCGGCCGCCGTTACGGCATCTTCGGTCTCGGCCGCATCGGCCTTGCGATCGCAAAAAGGCTCGAGGGTTTTGACGCGCGCATTTCCTACACCGCCAGAAACCGTCGCGATGTCGCCTATGATTATTTCGATAGCATCGAGGCGCTGGCCGCCAATTGCGACGTGCTGATCATTGCCGCCGCCGCCACTGCCGAAACGCGCCATATCGTCAATGCGGATGTGCTCAAGGCGCTTGGACCGCAGGGCGTGCTCGTCAACGTGGCGCGCGGCTCGCTGGTTGATGAGAAGGCGCTTGTCGAGGCTCTTTCCAGTGGCGCCATCGGTGGTGCGGCGCTGGATGTCTTCGAGGATGAACCGCGTGTGCCGGAAGCACTTTTCGCCTTCGACACCGTCACGCTCGCGCCGCATGTGGGCAGTGGCACACACCAGACACGGCGCGCCATGGCCGATCTCGTTCTTGCCAATCTCGATGCGCATTTTGCCGGCAAGGACCTGCCGACACCGGTGGCATAAGCCCTCTTTCCCTATAGCCATCGGACGGCGCGGCTTTTGTCGCGCCGTTTCGTTTCATGCTGTCGGCTGCCCGTCGATGGTAAAAGGGGTAGTTCCCCCTAATCTCTATTCGACGTTCATCATTATATAATATGTATAATCCTACTATTCCGCTTCCTTATGAAGTGATGAGGCGGAGAGGTGCGTTCCAAAGGCCCGAAGACACCCGTAGAGAACCGCATGTCGCGAAAACAGCGCGGCGTAACGCCATCTGCCTCAGCTGAAACCACCGAAAACACCAGTCCCTCCGACCGGCACACGCTTCTGGAAGCGATGATCGACCATGTGCCGGATTTCATCTATGCCAAGGATCTGGAGGGTCGCTTTCTTTTCGCCAACCGCGCCATCGTCGCCGAAAACGGCTTTGACAGTGTCGAGGAACTGATTGGGCTCACCGATTACGATATTCATGGCGAAGCGGCGCGGCGTGCCGGCATTCCCGAGACCGAGGCGCGGGTGATGCGCACCGGGGAACCCGATCTCGGTTATGAGGAACGCGCCATGCGCGGCGATATCGACCGCTGGCTGATGATGTCGCGGGTGCCGTTGAGGGATAAGGCCGGCAACATCATCGGCGTGGTCGGGGCCTCCAGAGATATCACCCAGAAAAAGGCCTCGGAAAGGCTGCTTCAGGCGCAGGCGCATATTCTGGAAATGATCGTTGCGGCGGCGCGTATCGAGGATTTTCTTGAGGAGTTTGTCAGGGCCATCGAAAATCTCGCCACCGGGCTTGCCTGCGCGGTCAGGGTGTTCGATGCGGCGGCAGGCGAGCCCTCCTTTTATGCCTCTCCCGCACTAGGCCGGCAGGAGGAGCTGGCCTCGCTTGTCTCTACCGTCAGCGATCCCGAAAGCCTCACCCGGCAGGCCGAGAACGCGGCCTTCAGTTTCGATATTCCCGCCAGCGAAGGCAAGGCGCATGGTTTCGTCTGGTGCATGCTGGCCGGCCGCGAACCGGATGCGGCGCTGGTGGAATTCATCGGTGCCGCCGCGCGCATGGCGGGTCTGGCGATCGACCGTAAACGGGCGGCGGAACACATCGCCTTTCTGGCGGATCACGATATGCTGACCCGGCTACCCAATCGTCGTTTCCTCGATACACGATTGCCGGAGATCTTGGCGGCGGCGGCAAGGGCGGGCAGAAGGGTCGGCATCGGTTTTCTCGATCTCGATAATTTCAAGCAGATCAACGATACGCTCGGCCACAGCATCGGCGATGCGCTGCTGTCGAAAACCGCCGGGCGTATTGCCAAAAGCCTCAGGCGAAACGATCTCGTGCTGAGGGTCGGCGGCGATGAGTTCGTCATCATTCTCGAAGAGCGCAGGGAGGATGTCGAAAGCCGCCTGCAGCACATTCGGGCCGCGGTCTCGCAGCCGCTGCGCATCGGCAATTACGATATCAAGGTCACCTGCAGCATTGGCATGGCCTTTTTCCCGGAACATGGGGAAACCACGGCGGAAATTGTCGCGGCGGCAGATCTCGCCATGTATGAGGCCAAACATAACGGACGCGATGGTATCGCCACCTTCACACCGCGCATGGCGGACGATCTCAGGAAAAAATTCACCCGCATCGAGGAGTTGCGCAAGGCGGTGGAGAAGGACGAGTTCGTGCTGCATTTCCAGCCGCAGGTCGATCTTCTCAGCGGCCGGATCAGCGGCGTGGAGGCGCTGGTGCGCTGGCAGCATCCGGTGGAAGGGCTGCTGGGACCTGCGGAATTCATCGGCCTTGCGGAAGAAACCGGCCTGATCGTGGAACTGGGGGAAAATATCCTCAGGAAAGCCTGTCGTCAGGCGCAGGCCTGGGTTGCCGCCGGCCTGCCGCCCGTCAAGATGGCGGTCAATATCTCGCCCCGGCAATTTCAGGGTGGGCTGGTGCAGCAGATCCGGTCCGTGCTGAAGGAAACCGGCCTTTCGCCCTCCCTGCTGGAAATCGAAATCACCGAGACGCTCATCATCCAGGATGTCGAAACATCGGTGCGGATCATGCGGGCCATCAAGCAGATGGGCGTCAGCCTGGCGCTGGATGATTTCGGCATCGGTTATTCCTGTCTCGGCATGCTCAAGACGTTCCCGCTCTCATGCATGAAGATCGACCGCTCCTTCCTGACCAACCTGCCGGAAAAAACCAAGGACAGCGCTATCGTCTCGATCATGATCCAGCTTGCCGGGTCGCTGGACATCGATGTCATTGCGGAAGGCGTGGAAAGCGGTGAGCAGGCGGCGTTTCTGCGCGCCGCCGGCTGCCCCTATGGTCAGGGATATTATTTCAGCCGGCCGGCGCCCGCGGATGTGATTGAAGACATGCTGGGAAAGACGACGATCTTCCCCACCGACGCATCCAGCATTACGCAATAGGTCGTCGCGACGTCCTTCACCAGTTTGACCAGACGCCGCCTGCCGGAAGAGCGGGCGGATCGCCTTGCCGCATTGCCGTGGCGATTACCCGCCTTCACATCCAGTTTGACAATGAGAACCGTCGCGTTTCGTCACCACGTGCGATCGCCGAGTCCTGTCTATTCTGCTGCCGATCCGGGCGCATGTGTCATTCTCTATATTCGTAATTTATAATGTTATTTGAACTATATTTAGTAATGTATTCCGTTATTTGAATATAATATTCAAATATACTATATTTTAAGCTGTTAATTTGTTGTAATTTTACTACGTAACTGGATTGTGTACTTTAATTGTATTTGTATTTTGCCGATTTGAATTGCGAGTCTCCGGAGGTTTCTGTCATTTGCTGAATCAGCGCAGGGAAGCGGGCGGCAGGGAAAGGCCAGCCCTCAAATTTGCGCATTCGTTGAAAAATTTTTGACTGGAGATTAAAAATGAACATCAAGAGCCTTCTGATCGGCTCCGCTGCCGCTCTCGCGGCAGTATCCGGCGCACAGGCCGCTKACGCTATCGTCGCTGCCGAGCCCGAGCCCATGGAATATGTCCGCGTCTGCGACGCTTTCGGCACCGGCTTCTTCTACATCCCCGGCACCGAAACCTGCCTGAAGTTCGACGGTTACATCCGTTTCCAGACCGATTTCGGCCGTGAGCAGTCCGGTTCGTCCGACTGGGATTCCTTCACCCGCGCCCAGTTCAACATCGACACCCGCACCGACACCGAGCTCGGCGCTCTGCGCGGCTACATCGGTTTCCGCGGTCAGGCTGACAACGACACCGACCGCAACGTCGTTCTCGATCAGGCTTTCATCGAACTCGGCGGCCTGAAGGTCGGATTCTACTACAACTGGTGGGATGACGGTCTCGCCGGCGAGTACGACCTGCTCAGCTCGAACCGCACCCGTCTGAACGCCATCCGTTACACCTACGACGCCGGCTCCTTCTATGTTGGCGCTGCCGTTGAAGAACTGGAAGGCTCGCGCAAGGGCACGTCCGAACTCGGCGTTACAAAGGGCGGCAAGTTCAAAACCAACACGAACGATGTTGGTGTCAGCGCCGTCATCGGCGGCAAGTTCGGTGGCGTTAAGGCCAACCTGCTCGGCGGTTACGACACGAACCAGGAAAACGGTGCAATCCGTGCCATCGTCACGGCTGACATCGGTCCGGGCACCCTTGGCCTCTCCGGCGCCTGGGCTTCCGGTGCCAACTACTACTACGAAGAGTCCGAGTGGACTGTTGCTGCTGAATACGCAATCAAGGCAACCGACAAGCTGACCATCACCCCCGGCTTCCAGTATTTCGGTACGATCGACATCGGTGCCAACAACGATTTCGTTGGCGATCGCGATGCATGGCGTGCCGGCGTAGCTGCCAGCTACAAGATCACTTCCGGCCTCTCCACGAAGGTTTCCGTGACCTATCAGGACGTAGATGGCCGCGAAGGTATCGACAGCGGTGCCGGTGACAAGTGGACCGGTTTCGTTCGTCTTGAGCGCGCGTTCTAATCGTCCATACAAAAAAGCATAACCGGGTTAGATAACTCAGATCCACCCCGTTCTCGAACGGGTGAGTGACTAGCTCCAGTCAAGGTTCCTGACATGATGTCAGGTTTGCTCCCCGCCCTCTTGAGGTCGGGGAGTTTTTATGTGCGACTGATATCGGGGCGTGGATGGCGGCCCCGTCCATGAGGCCGGAAAATGCAACGAGGCCTGCTGTTCTCTCCTGGCATCAGAACAGCCGACGCAGTAAAAATCGACCATCGTGCGATGATGGTGATTGAGAAATTGTTCGCAATATGAAATACTATTGTATACAATAAATTCAGGTGCCATCATGGAATTCGATTTTACCGCGCTCGAGCCGCAGAGCCGCTATCGTTTGCTGACGAATTTTATCGGTCCGCGACCGATAGCGCTGGTCACGACGCGTTCGGCCGCAGGCCATAACAACGCCGCGCCGATGAGCTTTTTCAATGTTTTCTCCCATGACCCGCCGATCGTCATTCTCGGTATCCAGCCGCGTGTGACGGGCGAGGAGAAGGATACGATGGCCAATATTCGCCGCACCGGCGAATTTGTCATCAACATGGTTGATATGGCTCTGTCCGAGCAGATGCTTGTCTGTGGCCTCGGTTTCGATAGCGAAGTTGACGAACTCTCCATGGCGCGGCTGACGGCTTCTCCCTGCCGCAAGATCGAGGCGAGCTTTGCGGCGGAATCGCCCTGCGCCTTCGAGTGCAGGGTGGAGCGTTTGATCGATTATCCGCGCCGCACGCTGGTTTTGGGGGAGGTCGTGCATATGCACGTCCAAAAGGATTGCCTCGATGCAGAGGGACGTTATGTCGATCCGGACCGATACCAGCCGATCGCACGCCTCCACGCCGATAATTACATCAGCTCGGATCGCCAGTTCGTCCTCAAGGCGCCCGCGATTACCGACTTCATCAAGCCGAATGGCGAGTGACGGTTCTGACCTGAAATGCCGGATGTCTCTGCCCGCTGCCGGAAAACGCCCCGGAATGAGAGGGCAGGGTGTCGATCCCCACCGTTTGGAGCACGGCTCACATGGTTGAATCCCATATGGTTGGGAGCGGATTACCGTGCGCCAGAGTAGATTGGCGTCTATGACTGTCGGCGCTTGAGGGAATTCGGTCTGGCCGTCCGCGCACAGTTTGCAGGAAAACACCCGCATCCCTTTGCGGGCTTCTCCGTCTCGCTTTAGTGTTCTTTTTCTCGCACCGTCCGCATGGTCGCGAGTCACGCGGGAGGGCGCATGATCGACAAGCTGGAATTTTTCATCGCATTGGCGCGCGCAGAGCATTTCGGCCGCGCGGCGGAGGAGTGTGGTGTTTCGCAACCCAGTCTCTCGGCCGCGATCCGGCAGCTGGAGGACCAGCTGGGTGTCGTTCTTGTGGTGCGTGCGGCGCGTTATCAGGGGCTGACACCGGAGGGCCAGCGTGTTCTTGAATGGGCGCGTCGCATTGTCGCCGATACGCGCACCATGCGTGAGGAAATGCGGGCGGCGCGTAAGGGTCTGGCGGGCCATATCCGGCTTGCGGTCATTCCGACGGCGCTTGCAATGGTGCCGCGATTGACGGAATCCTTTCAGGCGCGGCATCCCAATGTGACCTTTTCCGTGACATCACGCACCTCGCTTCAGGTCTTGAGCCAGATCGAAAACCTCGAGATCGATGCGGGAATCAGCTACCTCGACAACGAACCTCTTGGCCGAGTGACCACGGTGCCGCTTTATTCGGAGCGATATCACCTGATTGCAGCAGCTGGAACGCCGCTTGCCGATCAGGAAAGCGTTACCTGGAAACAGGTTTCGGGTCTTAGGTTATGCCTATTGACTTCGGATATGCAGAACCGCCGCATCATCAACAAACATATGGCTGACGCGGGTGTGGAGGCGAAGCCGACATTGGAGTCCAACTCCATGATTGTGCTGTTTTCCCATATCCGAACAGGACAATGGGCTTCAATAATGCCGCGCAACATAGCGGAATCGTTTGGTTTTCCAAAGCAGATCAGAATGATACCGATTACCGAGCCGGATGCGGAGCATCTGGTGGGGCTGATCGCGACTTATCGCGAGCCACACACGCCACTGGTTTCCGCGCTTCTTCATGAGGCGCGTCAGCGCGCTGCGGCGATGGCTTTTGATAGGAATTTCCTATCGGGCGACGAAAACACATTATTGACCTGATCAAGCCTACCTCGCCATTCTTCCGGGCGACGCAGGGGCTGTGCAGGGACTGAAACATGTGCCGCTTGCCATACCTGCCCCCTGTCGGTTTGGGAGGACTGGCTTATGAATATCCGTGCGGTTGCCGCAGATGAGGCGGCCCGTGTTTCCGCTATCATTGGCGATTTTCTTCACCTCGAAGGGCCATTGCTGCCCATACTGCACGCGGTGCAGGAGGAGTTCGGTTACATACCGGAAAGCGCCAAGCAGATCATCGCATCCGCGCTGAATATATCGCGTGCCGAGGTTCATGGCGTCGTAACCTTCTATCCCGACTTTCGCGATCACCCTTCCGGCAGGCATGTGCTGAAGCTCTGTCGCGCCGAGGCTTGCCAGTCGATGGGTGGCGAGCCTCTTGCGGAGACCATCAAGACCCGGCTCGGCCTCGACTGGCACGAAACCGCGGCCGACGGCTCGGTGACGCTGGAACCGGTCTTCTGTCTCGGGCTCTGTGCGCAGGCGCCGGCCCTGATGCTGGATGGCGAAGTCCATGCCCGCCTTGACGAGGACTGTCTTGGCGACATTCTGACGGAGGTGCGCCGATGAGTGTCACCGTTTTTGTTCCGGGCGATTCCGCCGCGCTTGCCGTTGGCGCAAACCGCGTGGCCGAAGCGATCGCCCGCGAAGCGGCCGTCCGCAACCTCGACGTCCATATCGTCCGCAACGGCTCGCGCGGCATGCTCTGGCTTGAAGTGCTTGTGGAAGTGCGCACCGAGCATGGTCGTATCGCCTATGGGCCGGTCAAGGCCAGTGACGTTGCTTCGCTCTTCGATGCTGGTTTTCTCAATGGCGGCGAGCATCGTCTCTGTCTCGGGCCGACAAAGGATATTCCGTTCCTGAAAAACCAGACGCGCCTGACCTTCGCACGTTGCGGCGTGACCGATCCGTTGTCGCTTGAGGATTATCGTGCCTATCAGGGCATGAAAGGTCTTGAAAAAGCCGTTGCCATGGCGCCGCTCGACATCGTCGCCCAGGTGACCGAAAGCGGCCTGCGCGGGCGCGGCGGTGCGGGTTTCCCGACGGGCATCAAATGGAAGACGGTTGCCGACGCGGTGGCCGACCAGAAATACATCGTCTGCAATGCGGACGAGGGTGATAGCGGCACCTTTGCCGACCGCATGATCATGGAAGGCGATCCCTTCGTGCTGATCGAAGGCATGGCGATTGCCGGCCTTGCCGTCGGCGCGACGAAAGGTTTCATCTATACGCGCTCGGAATATCCTTACGCCATCAAGGTCATGGAGCAGGCGATAGAGATCGCCCGTCGCGAAGGCATCATCGGCCCATCCGTCCTCGGTTCCGGCCGGGCGTTCGACATGGAAGTGCGCATGGGTGCCGGCGCCTATGTCTGCGGCGAGGAAACCTCGCTTCTGAACAGCCTGGAAGGCAAACGCGGCACCGTGCGTGCCAAGCCGCCGCTGCCCGCGTTGCAAGGGCTGTTCGGCAAGCCCACCGTCGTCAACAATGTGATTTCGCTCGCCTCCATTCCGGTCATCATGGATCGCGGTGCGGCCTTCTATCGCGATTTCGGCGTTGGCCGCTCGCATGGCACCATCCCCATCCAGCTTGCCGGAAACATCAAACATGGCGGGCTTTATGAGACCGCTTTCGGCCTGCCGCTCGGTCAGTTGGTCAACGATATCGGCGGCGGTACGATCACTGGCCGGCCCGTCAAGGCGGTGCAGGTGGGCGGTCCGCTCGGCGCCTATTTCCCGGTCTCGCTGTTCGATACGATCTTCGATTATGAGGCTTTTACCGCTGCCGGCGGCCTTATCGGACATGCCGGTATCGTGGTGTTCGACGAGACCGCGGACATGCTCCATCAGGCGCGGTTCGCGCTGGAATTCTGCGCCGTCGAAAGTTGCGGCAAGTGCACGCCCTGTCGCATTGGCTCGACGCGTGGTGTCGAGACGGTCGACAAGATTGCGCTTGGCATCGAGCGGGAGAAAAACACGGCGCTGCTCGAAGACCTCTGCGAAACCATGAAATTCGGTTCGCTCTGTGCGCTTGGCGGTTTCACGCCCTATCCCGTCATGAGCGCGCTCCGACATTTCCCTGAAGATTTTGCCCCCATCCCACGTGTTGAAGCGGCGGAGTAAGACCATGGCCCTTGTGACAGAATTTGACTATGGAACCCCGAAATCCCTCGCTACGGACATGGTGACGCTGACCATCGATGGGCGGCAGGTGACTGTGCCGGCGGGTACCTCGATAATGCGCGCCTCGCGCGAAGCGGGCATCGATGTCCCGAAACTCTGTGCCACCGATATGGTGGATGCTTTCGGCTCCTGCCGGCTCTGTCTGATCGAGGTGGAGGGCCGCAACGGCACCCCCGCCTCCTGCACCACGCCTGTCGCCCCCGGTCTCGTCGTGCACACGCAGACGGAGCGGCTGAAGCAGATCCGTAAAGGCGTGATGGAGCTTTATATCTCCGATCACCCGCTCGACTGTCTGACCTGTGCCGCCAATGGCGATTGTGAATTGCAGGATATGGCGGGTGCCGTTGGCCTGCGCGATGTGCGTTATGGTTACGAAGGCGACAACCACGTCAAGGCGCGCACCGGTGAGGGCGATCTCAATGCCCGCTGGATGCCGAAGGACGAAAGCAATCCCTATTTCACCTATGATCCTTCCAAATGCATCGTCTGTTCCCGCTGCGTGCGAGCCTGCGAGGAAGTGCAAGGCACCTTCGCACTGACGATCGAAGGGCGCGGTTTCGAAAGCCGGGTGTCACCCGGTGCGCATGAGGCGTTCCTCGATTCCGACTGCGTTTCCTGCGGCGCCTGCGTGCAGGCCTGTCCGACGGCAACGCTGACGGAAAAATCGGTGATCGAGATCGGCCAGCCGGAACATTCGATGGTCACGACCTGCGCCTATTGCGGTGTCGGCTGCTCCTTCAAGGCGGAAATGCGCGGTGAAGAATTGGTGCGCATGGTGCCGTGGAAGGACGGACAGGCCAATCGTGGCCATTCCTGCGTCAAGGGCCGCTTTGCCTATGGTTATGCGACCCACAGGGACCGCATTCTCAATCCGATGATCCGCGAAAAGATCAGCGATCCCTGGCGGGAAGTGACGTGGGAGGAGGCCTTCTCTCACGTTGCCTCCGAGTTCCGGCGTATCCAGGGTCAATATGGTCGGGAGTCCATCGGCGGCATCACCTCGTCGCGCTGCACGAATGAAGAAACCTTCCTCGTCCAGAAACTCATCCGTGCCGGCTTCGGCAATAACAACGTCGATACCTGCGCCCGCGTCTGCCATTCGCCGACGGGTTATGGTCTCGGCCAGGCTTTCGGCACCTCCGCTGGCACGCAGAATTTTGATAGTGTCGAGCAGTCCGATGTGGTGCTGGTCATCGGCGCCAATCCGACCGATGGGCATCCTGTTTTCGGCTCGCGGCTGAAGAAGCGGCTGCGGCAGGGGGCGAAGCTCATCGTCATCGATCCGCGCCGCATCGATCTCGTCCGCACGCCGCATGTGGAGGCGTCCTTCCACCTGCCGCTGCTGCCCGGCACCAACGTTGCGGTGCTGACGGCGCTTGCGCATGTGATCGTCACGGAAGGGCTGTTCAACGAAGCCTTCATCCGCGAGCGCTGCGACTGGTCGGAATTCGAGGATTGGGCTGCCTTCGTTGCCGAGCCGCAGCATAGCCCGGAAGAAACCGAAAGCTTCACCGGCGTGCCGGCGGAAGAATTGCGTGGTGCCGCGCGTCTCTATGCCAAGGGCGGCAATGGCGCGATCTATTACGGGCTTGGTGTCACCGAACACAGCCAGGGTTCGACGACCGTCATGGCGATCGCCAATCTTGCCATGGCGACCGGCAATATCGGCCGCCCCGGCGTGGGGGTCAATCCGCTGCGCGGGCAGAACAATGTGCAGGGCTCCTGCGACATGGGGTCTTTCCCGCACGAACTTCCGGGCTACCGGCATATTTCCGATGATGCGACGCGCGACATCTTCGAAAAACTCTGGGGCGTGAAGCTCAACAACGAGCCGGGGCTTCGTATCCCCAACATGCTCGATGCGGCCGTGGATGGCAGCTTCAAGGGCATCTATATTCAGGGGGAGGATATTCTCCAGTCCGATCCGGATACGAAGCATGTTTCGGCCGGTCTCGCTGCCATGGAATGTGTCGTTGTGCACGATCTCTTCCTGAACGAGACGGCGAACTATGCCCATGTCTTCCTGCCGGGTTCCACCTTCCTCGAAAAAGACGGCACCTTCACCAATGCCGAGCGCCGCATCAACCGCGTGCGCAAGGTCATGTCGCCGAAGAACGGTTATGCCGACTGGGAAGTGACACAGAAGCTGGCGCAGGCCATGGGGCTTGCATGGAGCTACGCACATCCGTCTGAAATCATGGATGAAATCGCCGCGACAACGCCAAGCTTCGCCGGTGTTTCCTACGCCTATCTGGAAGAGAAAGGCTCGGTGCAGTGGCCCTGCAACGAGAAATTCCCTGAGGGTTCGCCGATCATGCATGTGGACGGTTTCGTCCGAGGCAAGGGCAAGTTCATCCGCACCGAATATGTGGCGACGGATGAACGCACCGGGCCGCGGTTCCCGCTGCTGCTCACCACCGGACGCATCCTGTCGCAATACAATGTCGGGGCGCAGACGCGGCGCACGGAAAACGTCGTCTGGCACGAGGAGGATCGTCTCGAAATCCATCCGCACGATGCCGAACAGCGCGGCGTGAAGGACGGTGACTGGATCAAGCTCGTCAGCCGGTCGGGAGACACGACGCTGCGGGCGCTGATCACCGACCGTGTGGCGCCGGGCGTTGTCTACACGACCTTCCACCATCCCGGCACGCAGGCGAACGTCATCACCACCGACTTCTCCGACTGGGCGACCAACTGCCCGGAATACAAGGTGACGGCGGTTCAGGTCTCGCCCTCCAACGGGCCAACGGAATGGCAGAAAGAATATGATGCGCTCTCGCGTCAGTCCCGCCGGATCGCCGGCAAACTCGAAGCTGCGGAATAATCGGGGGCCGGGCCTGGTCCCGGCCGCCTCATTCATGGAGGCGTCGGCGTGGGAGCCGGCGCGGGGAGTAGGTCATGTTGCTCAACCACACCGATGAAAAGCTGGTGAGAATGGCGAACCAGATCGCGACGTTCTTTCTGTCGCAATCGGAAGATATTCGCATCGAAGGTGTTGCCACGCATATCAACAAGTTCTGGGAACCGCGCATGCGGCGCCGGTTCTTCGAGATGGTGGATGCCGGGGCGGGTGATTTTCTGCCGCTGGTGCTTGCCGCGTCGAAGGAGATAAGGCGGCCCGGTGATCCGGCAGCCGATGCGGTGGGTCTCGGCGACGATGCGAAGGGCGCTCCGGGCGGGAAGGGACCAATTGCGGGTGAGTCCCTTTCGGAGCCGAGCGTGCCGGAAAGCACAGGGGCTTGAGCGGCGCGGCCGCAAAATCAGACTTTTGGCCGGACAGGGGACGTTCGGCGACATTGGCGTTCACCAGGCGGGGCGAACGTGACATGTCCAGACATTCACGAGGGAGGTAATGTCAATGGCAGTAGCAGATGCAAAAGCGGGAGAGGCGGCGCAAGCCGGGTTTTTGGACCGCGAACGAATAATCGCAAGACCGGGTTTTAATCGCTGGCTGGTGCCGCCGGCGGCTCTTGCCATTCATCTATGCATTGGCATGGCCTATGGCTTCAGCGTGTTCTGGCTGCCGCTGTCGAAGGCGCTGCCGGCGACGGACCCCAGCTGCTCCAACCTCACGCTTGTCGGGGCGCTGTTTACCACTGAGTGCAACTGGCGTGTGGCCGATCTCGGCTGGATCTATACGCTTTTCTTCGTTCTTCTGGGTTGCTCTGCGGCCATTTGGGGTGGCTGGCTGGAAAGAGTGGGGCCACGCAAGGCCGGCTTCGTTTCCGCCTGCTGCTGGTGCGGCGGTATTCTGGTGGCGGCAGTCGGGGTCATCACGCATCAACTGTGGCTGATGTGGCTGGGCGCCGGCGTCATCGGTGGCATCGGGCTTGGGCTCGGCTATATTTCGCCCGTATCGACGCTGATCAAATGGTTTCCGGATCGTCGCGGTATGGCGACGGGCATGGCCATCATGGGTTTCGGCGGCGGTGCGATGATCGGTGCGCCGCTTGCCAATCTTCTGATGAACAACTTCAAGACGGATGTTTCGGTCGGCGTCTGGCAGACTTTCGTCGTCATGGCCCTGATCTATTTCGTCTTCATGATGGCGGGTGCCTTCGGTTACCGCATTCCGCCATCGGGCTGGCGCCCGGAAGGCTGGACGGCGCCCTCCGCCAAAAGCGCCATGATAACCCATCGCCACGTGCATCTGCGCGATGCGCACAAGACACCGCAATTCTGGCTTATCTGGGCGGTGCTGTGCCTGAACGTTTCGGCGGGCATCGGCGTCATCGGCATGGCTTCGCCCATGCTGCAGGAAATCTTCGCGGGCTCGCTGATCGGCTTGCCCGGCGTGGGCTTTGCGGATCTCGATGCCGGGCAGAAGGCGCAGATCGCGGCGATTGCGGCCGGCTTCACCGGTCTGCTTTCGCTCTTTAACATCGGTGGCCGCTTCTTCTGGGCGTCGATGTCCGACAAGATCGGCCGCAAGAACACCTACTTCTGCTTCTTCATTCTCGGCATCATTCTTTATGCGCTGGCGCCGACGCTGGCGACGATGGGCTCCAAGGCGCTCTTCGTTCTGGCTCTCGGTATCATCCTGTCCATGTATGGCGGTGGTTTCGCCACCATCCCGGCCTATCTCGCCGATATCTTCGGTACGCAGTTCGTGGGTGCTATTCACGGTCGCCTGCTGACGGCGTGGGCGACTGCCGGTATCGCCGGTCCGGTCGTCGTCAACTACATCCGCGAGGCGCAGATCGCGGCGGGTGTGGCGCCGGGACCAGCGCTCTATACCAGCACCATGTATATTCTGGCGGGCATGCTGGCGATCGGCCTTGTGGCCAATGCTTTCGTGCGGCCGCTTTCGGACAAGTGGTTCATGTCGGATGCGGAAGTGGCGGCGCTTCAGGCGAAGACCGCTGCCGCCAATGCCGGCCCGACGGGTTCCTTCGGCATCGGACGTGGCGGCCTGGACACCAAGGCAGCCCTTGCCTGGGTTGCGGTCGGTATTCCGCTTCTCTGGGGCGTGTGGGTTACCGTGAGGAGCAGTCTCGCGCTGTTTGGCTGAACATCCGCTACCTCGGTCGTGCAGGATCTGTGCACGACCCGGAAAGCATATGCCGGCTCATGGCCGGCATATCACCTTATCGAAGCGAAAAGAGGCTGCGGTTCAGATCACGTCAGATGAACCGCCTCCCGGTATTCGCAAAATGTGCAGCTTGCCGGTCTGGCGTCCATCAACGCCAACTGGCAAGCAGTCCTTCAAGTGTTGCGCGATCGTCTTTGTCCAGTCGGGCAAGTCCCGGCGCGCGCACCGGGCCAACCTTGAGCCCGAGAATTTCCATGGCTTCCTTCACCACTGTCACATTGGCGCCGTTGCGATAGCGCGTCCGCAGCCGTTCGAAGAGTTCGATCTTTTCAACGATCTTCCGTGCCGCTGAAAAATCGCCGGCCGTCAGGGCATTGTGAACCTGCAGGGAGAATTGCGGAGCCACGTTGACGAGCCCGGATGTGAAGCCGCGTGCACCGACTGCCGAAAAGGTGGGTGCCCAGCTTTCCGCAAGGCCGCAGACATAAAGAGCGCCCTTCGGATTGGAAGCGGCAATCGCCCGCGACAGAAGCATGATGTCTGTGGTCGCGAACTTGATGCCCGCAACATTCGGGTGGCTGGAAAGCCTTACCATGTCATCGACAGAAAAACCGTCCGCACGGACATAGGCGACAAGCGGCAATTCGCTGCCCTCCGCCAGACCGACGAAATAGTCGATCTGCGATTGCGGCGCCGCAAAAGGGTCGACCGGCTGATGCGACATGACGGCGGATGCGCCCATTTCTTTTGCCTGGCGGGCCATGGCGAGAGCCTCGCGCTGCGAGCGTCCAATCGCCGCCGTGACCGGGGCTTTCCCGCTGACACCTTTTATCGCGGCCTCATAAACCTTCAGAATTTCCGCGGGCGTCAAGGCGTAGAATTCACCGGTATTGCCCGCCGCGACGATATTATGGATGCCTGCCTTTGCAACACGGGCGTAAACCTCGGCGGTGACACCGGTGTCTACTTCGCCGCTTGCATCATAAGCCGTTACCGGAACGCCGGAGATACCCTGCAGGGCCTGGCGAAAATCGAATGTCGTCATCAACTGGGTTCCTTAAGGGTCAAAGGTCATCTTCAGATGGAGAATTTGTGAACGGGCGTGCCGGCGACGGGGGCATCGAATGCCACAACGGTGCCGGCGGTGGTGATGCCGTCCGTCTCGGTGACGAGACTTGTCAGATAGATCGTTTTGAGGTCCGGACCGCCGAAACACGGCATGGTCGGCCCCCTGAACGGCAGCCTGTAGACTTCGAACAGTTCGCCGTCCGGCGAAAAGCGATTGAGACGCCCGGCCTGAACGCCAGCGCTCCAGTAGCAGCCTTGGCTATCGGTTGCCGCGCCATCCGGCCTGCCTTCGTCCGGTGCGAAATCGTGGAGACGTTCAGCCGGGCCGAGCCTGCCCGTCGCGACATCGAAATCGAACGCCTGATACATCAGCCCGCTGCTGTCGGAATGATACATGCGCCTGCCATCCGCGCTCCAGGCAAGCCCGTTGGATGTGAACATGCCGCCATCGATGATGCGTTCGATGCCGCCATCAGGCGCGACGCGATAGAGGCGCGCATTGCCTGTCTGTATGGTGGCCTCGTCGCGGGTTCCGACCCAAAAGTGGCCGTCCGGGCCGACCTTTCCGTCGTTGAGGCGGCTGTCAGGCCGCCCTTCGTCCGGGTCGCATAGAAGTTCGAGCTTGCCGTTTGCGGGATCAAGAAGATGCACGCCGGTTTTCAGGCCCGCCACGATCAGGCCATTGTCGCAAAGACCGAGACACCCCACCTCAGCTGGCATATCGTATCTGTCGAGCTTTCCGCCCGGATGCAGGCAGAAAATGGCGGGGGCGAGAATATCGACGAACCACAGATTGCCGGTCCGCTCGTCCCATGCCGGTGATTCTCCAACCTTTAACGGCGTATCGACAAGCGAGCGGAGTTTCGGTTCCATGATGCGCGGCTGGCTCACTGATTATTCTCCATCGCCCTGTACGGTCTCGTCTTTCGAATTGCGGAAACGGCTCTAGCTGCCGACACCCTGAAACATGCGGGCGCGTGCCTTCAGGATGTGGTCTTTCATTGCGTCATGCGCGGCCTGCTCCTGCCGTGCAAAAATCGCTTCCACGATTGCGGTATGTTCGTTCTGCACCTCGCGCACATGTTGCGGCGTGCGCTTGAGGCTGAGGCTGCGTGTCACCGACTGGCCGATTGCGAAATGCGGCTTGAACCAGATCCGCACGGTGATGTGGAACTGGTTATGGCTCGCTTTGGCGATGGCTTCGTGCAGGGCAAAGTCTTCCTCCGCACCAAGATCGTTGCGCTCCAGACACTGTTCCAGCGCCGCAAGGGCCTGCTCGATACGGGTTTTGTCGGCGGCCTGCCAGTTGCGTGCGGCAAGTTCGGCGGCTGCAGATTCAAGGCCGGACCGGAATTCGAAAAAACGCTGTACGTCGGCAAGCGAGCCGACAGGCACCTGCTGTAACACGGACGAATCCGGCTGCTGGCGCACATAGGAGCCCGACCCCTTCTGGGAGACGATAAGTCCATCGTTTCGCAGCCGCTCCAGGGCCTCGCGCACGACCGGCCGGGATGCGCCGAATAACGACGCCAAATTCTGTTCCGATGGCAGCCGCTCGTTTACGGGAAACCGCCCGTCCGAAATCATGCCAACGATCTTTTCGTAGATGATGTCGCTCAGCCTGGTCTCGCCTCGAGCGGCGGCAGATGCGGTTTGATTGTCCATCAGCAGCCCTTCCGTTGCAAATCGCTGAAGTTAATGGATTTCCTGCATTTCAATCGCAACAGAAATACCGGGATTTTTGTGAGCGAGGCGCCGTCGTGCCGATTTTTTCTTCAATCCTGATCCTGAAAACCGGTCTACGAATAAAAAATATGTAAAAATCTGTCAATACTTGTAATCATCTGAAAACGCCCATATGGTCTGCCCCTGCCGATGGAGGATCGGTGTACTGGCTGGCCGGGAGGGCCGTTGCGGTACGGTGAAAGCCGTCTCGCTGCCGGTGATTTTTTGGGAGGATAATCGATGCGCGATGGCGATGCATTTTCACTGGGCGTGACGCGCCGAACCTTCATGGCGGGGCTTGGGGGCGTCGCCGCCCTTTCCGTCATCGGGACCTCGGCCAGGGCTGCCACCGGCAAACAAGCGCCGGCACTTGAAGCGCTGGTGAAGGATGGCAAATTGCCGCCTCTGGCCGAGCGTCTGCCGAAAAATCCGATGGTGGTGACACCGCACGAGAAAGTCGGCACCTATGGCGGCACGTTGCGCCGTGGCCTGCGCGGTTCGTCCGACCATAACGGCATCCTGCGCATGGTCGGCAATCAGGGGCTCGTCCGCTGGAACATGGACTTCACCGAGGTTCTGCCGAACCTTGCGGTGAAATGGGAGGTCAACGAGGACGCTTCGCAATTCACCTTCCATCTGCTGGAGGGCGCAAAATGGTCGGACGGCCATCCTTTCACCTCAGATGACGTGGTGTTCGCCATCGAGGATTGCATCAAGAACAAGGAGCTTTACAGCGCCACGCCTGCGCAGCTTTCCGTGGCCGGCAAGGCCGTCGATGTCGAAAAGGTCGATGATTTCACGGTGAAGTTCAAATTCGCGGCGCCGAATGCGCTTTATCTCGAAAACCTCGCCACCCCGCTCGGCCAGCATCCGACGCTGTTTCCCAAGCATTATTGCAGCAAGTTCCTGCCGAAATACAACACGGCGCTGGATGCCGATGTGAAGGCGGCTGGCGTCTCCAGCTGGACGGAACTGTTCCGGGCCAAATGCGGCGATATCGAAATTCCGTCCCGCTGGTCGAATGTCGACAAGCCGACGCTTGACCCCTGGGTGGTGAAGGAACCCTATTCTGGCGGCGCGACCCGCGTGGTCATGACCCGCAACCCGTATTTCTGGCAGGTCGATACCGAAGGCAACCAGCTGCCCTATATCGATGAAATCAATTTCGGCATTTCGCAGGATGTGGAATCGCTGATGCTGAACGTCATTTCCGGCAAGATCGACATTCAGGAGCGCCATATCAGCGTTCTCGCCAACAAGCCCACCCTGTCGCAGAACATGAAAAAGGGTGACTACCGCCTGCTGACGCTGGTGCCATCAGCCGCGCAGCAGTGCCAGATCTATCTGAACATCACCCACAAAGACCCGGCAATGCGCAAGATGTTCGCCGACAAGTCCTTCCGTCAGGCGCTGTCCATCGCGCTCAACCGGCAGGAAATCATCGACATCGTCTATTTCGGCCAGAGCGAGGGATACCAGGCCGGGCCACGCCCGACACACCCCTGGTATAATGAAAAGCTGGCGCGCCAGTTCACCGAATACGATGCTGACAGGGCGAATGATCTGCTCGACAAGGCCGGTTACGACAAGAAAAACGGCAACGGCATGCGGTTGCGGCCTGACGGCCAGCCGGTCTTCTTCTCGATCGACGTCATCCCGACGCTCTATCCCGATCTGGTCGATGCGCTGGAACTGGTGAAGGCGCAGTGGGCGCAGATCGGCGTCGATATCAAGGTCAACACCATCGAACGCGCGCTGTACTACACACGCGGCGATGACAACGCCCATGATGCGGCGGTCTGGCCCGGCCCCGGTGGTCTCGATCCGATGCTCGACCCGCGCGATTTCTTCGCCTTCCATCCGCAGGGGTCGCGTTACGCCATTCCGTGGGCGCTCTGGTACACCTCGAATGGCCAGAAGGGCGAAGAGCCGCCGGAAAGCCAGAAGAAGCGCTTCAAGCTGTTTGACGAGGCGCGCTCGACGGCCGACCTTGCCAAGCGCGGCGAGAAGATGAAGCAGATATTCGATATCGCGGCGGAAGAGTTCGAGACGATCGGCCTCTGCCTTGCTGTGGGCGGCTTTGGCATCATCCGCAACAATCTGCGCAATGTGCCGGAAACGGAACCCGACAGCTGGACCTGGCCCAATCCCGGCCCGGCGCTGCCGCAACAGTTCACCTTCACAAGCTGACATCGCCACATGGGCGTCGCTGCCTTAACGCGGCGACGCCTCTCAGGTTGTTTCGACCGGCCACGAACCGTTTTTCCTAGGGAAGGCGGTGCTTGCGGCCCAATGTGATTGCGAGAGCGACATGCTGCTTTTTATCGTAAAACGCCTGCTGTGGATGATACCGTCCCTGTTTGCCGTCAGTTTCCTTGCCTTTGTCCTCATCCAGCTGCCGCCCGGCGACTATGTGACGACTTACATCGCAACGCTTGCCGCCTCCAACGAGGTCATCGACCACAACACGGCGGCGCAATTGCGTGAACGCTTCGGCCTCGATGACCCGATGATCGTGCAATATCTGAAATGGATATGGGGCATCATCAGCCGCGGTGATTTCGGCATTTCGTTCGAATGGCAGCAGCCGGTTTCCGGCCTCATCTGGGAGCGCATGGCGCTGACGCTGGTTCTCGCCGTCGCCAGCCTTCTCGCCACCTGGGCCATCGCCCTTCCGATCGGCGTTTTCTCCGCCGTGCGCAAATATTCGATCGGCGATTATCTCTTCACCGCCTTTTCCTTTTTCGGCCTGTCCATACCGTCGTTCCTGCTGGCGCTGGTGCTGATGTATGTGGCGGCGGTGGAGTTCGGGGCCGATGTCGGCGGCCTGTTTTCGGCGGAATATGAAACGGCGTCCTGGAGCATTGCCAAGATGATCGACCTGATGGCCCATATCTGGCTGCCGGTCGCCATCCTTGCGGTGTCTTCCACCGCAAGCCTCATCCGCGTCATGCGCGCCAACATGCTGGACGAATTGCCCAAGCCCTATGTGACCACGGCGCGGGCGAAGGGGTTGTCCGAGTTCAAGCTGCTGACGAAATACCCGCTCAGAATTGCGCTCAACCCGTTCATTTCCACCATCGCATGGCTGCTGCCCAATCTCATTTCGGGCTCCGTGGTGGTCGCCATCGTGCTCAATCTGCCGACGGCCGCACCGCTGCTTCTGCAGTCGTTGATGGCGCAGGACATGTATCTCGCCGGCGCTTTCGTGCTGTTGATCTGCGCGCTGACGCTGATCGGTTCGCTTATCAGCGACATCCTGCTTGCGCTGGTCGACCCGCGCATCCGGCTCGAATAGGAGGGCGCCATGAGCGATATCACCATCACCACCAATGCCCGGCAGGACCGCGCCGCCGTCGCCTCGCAGTGGCAGCTTATCTGGTGGGCATTCAAGCGCCACAAGCTGGCCATGGCCGCCCTGTTCATCACCATCGCCATGTATATCGTTGCGCTGGTGCCCGGTTTTTTCACCATCAACGATCCGGTGCTGCAGAATGCCCGCGCCACCTTCCATCCGCCGCAACGCGTTCATTTCATCGATACGACCGAGGGTTTCTCGCTCGGGCTGCATTATTATCCGCTGAAGCTGACCCGCGATCCTGAAACGCTGGCGGCGGTTTTCGTCGAGGATACGGCGAAGAAAATCCCGGTCCAGCTTCTCGGTCGTGGATACGAATATTCGGTATTCGGCCTCTTCACCACGGATATCCATCTGCTGGCCTCCACCGATAAAACGCGTCCGCTCTTCCTCTTCGGCGCGGATCGCCTCGGGCGCGATGTCTTCAGCCGCGTGGTTCAGGGTGCGCAGGTTTCCCTGTCTATCGGTCTTGTCGGCGTGTTTTTCTCGCTGCTGCTCGGCGTCGTTCTGGGCGGTATCTCCGGTTATTACGGCGGCCGCATCGATTTCGTCATGCAGCGTGTGATCGACTTCGTACTCTCGCTGCCCACTATTCCCATCTGGCTGGCGCTGGCTGCCGCCCTGCCGCAGGGCTGGCCTGCCACGCTGCAATATATGATGATCACCATCATCCTGTCCCTGACCGGCTGGGCGCAGCTTGCCCGCGTCGTGCGCGGCCGGTTCCTGTCGCTCAGAACCGAAGAGTTCGTGGCGGCGGCCCGGCTGGATGGTGTGCCGGAAGGGCGCATCATCTTCCGCCATATGCTGCCGAGTTTTTCCAGCCACATCATCGCCTCGGTCACGCTTGCGGTTCCGGCGATGATCCTTGCGGAAACCTCGCTGTCCTTCCTCGGCCTCGGCCTTCAGCCCCCCACCATCTCCTGGGGCGTGCTGCTTCGCGAGGCGCAGAATATCCGCTCGATCGCAACCGCACCCTGGCTGTTCCTGCCCGGTGTGGCGGTCGTCATTGCCGTCATGGCGCTCAATCTGCTCGGTGACGGCCTGCGTGATGCAGCCGACCCCTATAACAAATGAGGCCCCGGATGAGCGATATTCTCTCCATGAAGCCAGCCAAGCCGCTGCTCGAAGTGCGCAATCTGGTCACCGAATTTCCGGTGAGGAACGGCGTTTTCCGGGCGGTCAACGATCTGTCCTTTTCCATCGATCCCGGCAAGACGCTCTGCGTCGTCGGCGAAAGCGGCTCCGGCAAATCCGTCACCGCCCGCTCCATCCTGCAGATCATCGACAGCCCCGGCCGGATCGCGTCCGGATCGATCGTCCTCAACCGCGCCGACGGCACCTCTTTGGATCTGGCAAAGCTCGATCCGCGCAGCCGGGCCATCCGCTCGGTGCGCGGCGCTGACATCGCGATGATCTTTCAGGAGCCGATGTCGTCGCTTTCACCCGTGCACACCGTTGGTGACCAGATCACCGAAGTCCTGCGCCTGCATCTGAAGATGAGCAAGGCACAGGCGCGGGCCGAGGCCATCGAGCTGTTGCGGCAGGTGGAAATCCCCAATCCTGAAAAGGCACTGGATCGTTATGCCTTCCAGTATTCCGGCGGCATGCGCCAGCGCGCCATGATCGCCATGGCGCTCGCCTGCAAACCGCAACTGTTGATCGCCGACGAACCGACGACGGCGCTTGATGTGACGACACAGGCCGAAATCCTCGACCTGATATCGCGGCTGCAAAAGGCGCATGGCATGGCCGTGCTGTTCATCACCCACGATATGGGAGTGGTGGCGCAGATTGCCGATGACGTGCTGGTCATGCATCACGGCGTCGCCAAGGAATATGGCACCGTTGATGAGATATTCCACAGCCCGCAGGACCCCTATACCCGCATGTTGATCGGCTCCGTGCTGAAGCTGGAGCAGAAGGCGGAAATCCGGCTTGCGCGGCCTCCGCTCGATCTTGCGGTAGCGCCTGTGCTCGAAGTGAACGACCTTTCCATGCATTTCGGCGAGATGAAGGCGCTGGATGGCGTCTCGATCAAGCTGCTGCCCGGCGAGACGCTCGGCATCGTCGGCGAAAGCGGCTCCGGCAAGACCACGATGGGCCGCTCCATCATGCGTCTCTACGATCCGACCGGCGGCGCGATGCTCTATCGCCGGGCGGACGGCAGCGTGGTTGATCTGGCCAAAATCGAAGGTGCCGAGCTGAAAGCCGCACGGCGCGAATTGCGCATGGTGTTTCAGGACCCCTTCGGCTCACTCAATCCACGCATGACGGTGGCGCAGGTCATCGGCGAACCGTTGCTGGTCAACGGCATTGCCAGGGGCAGGGAACTGGATGAACGCGTCTGCGCCCTGATGGAGCAGGTGGGGCTGGATCCGACCGGGCGTGAACGTTACCCACACGCTTTTTCCGGCGGCCAGCGCCAGCGCATCGGCATCGCCCGCGCCATCACGCTGAAGCCGCGCATCATCGTGGCGGATGAGGCAACCTCGGCGCTCGATGTTTCGGTGCGATTCCAGGTGCTGGATCTGCTCATGCGGCTGCAGGACGAGCTGGGGCTCGCTTATATCTTCATCAGCCACGACATCGGCGTCATCCGCTACATGTGTGACCGCGTCGGGGTGATGTATCGCGGCAAGCTGGTAGAAGTGGGAGATGCCGAAAAGGTCTGCAACGCGCCGGACCATCCCTATACGCAGGCGCTTCTTTCCGCCATTCCGCGCCCGGATCCACGCGACCGGGATCGCACCCGAAGGTTCCGTTATGTCGAGCCATCCGAGATCAAGAACGGGGTTGCGGCCCGATAATATCGCGGCCGTTGCATCCTGCAATTCATGAGGAAGACTGAAGCATGAAAATCGATCGCATGCGGGTATTCGTCACCCGCGACAAGGACCGTCCCCGCGTTGTCGTCGCTCTCGATACCGATGACGGTTTGACCGGCTGGGGCGAATGTTACAATCACGGCCCTGATCTCGCCTTGCCGCCGTTGCTGGATTACCTCTACGGCTTCCTTGCCGGGCAGGACCCGACACGGGTTGAATATCTCTACAATCTTCTTCTCCAACAGAACCGCTTTCCGCCCGGCGCGCTTGGCCTTTCGGCCATCTCGGCGTTAGACCATTGCCTCTGGGACCTTGCTGCCAAGGCGGCGGGGGTGCCGGTCTACAAGCTGCTGGGCGGCGAAGTTCGCGATCGTATCAAAGTCTATGCCGGCGTCTATACGGCGCCGGATGCACCGGCGGCAAAGGAAGAGTTCGACCGGCTGAATGAGGATTGGGGCTTCACGGCCTTCAAGCTCAGCCCGTGGCGCCTCGATATCCACGCGCATCGCTGGGGTGAGGTGGTGCGCAGTTCGGCCGAATATTTCCGCTCGCTGCGTGAAACCGTGCGACCTGACTACGATATCGCCTTCGACGCCCATGCCAAGATTTTCGAGCCCGCCGCCGCCCGCCAGCTTGGCAACGCGCTTGCCCCTTACGATCCGCTGTTCTTCGAGGAGCCTTTGCGCCCCGAAAACATCGAGATGTGGGGAGACCTGAAACAGGGGCTGAACTGCACGCTCGCTACCGGTGAAAGTCTCTATCATCGCAATGAGTTCCTGCGCCTTCTTCAGGTAAAAGGTGCGGATATCATCCAGCCTGATATCTGCGTCGTCGGCGGCATTTCGGAGATGCGCCGCATTGCCACGCTTGCGGAAGCCCACTTCGTCAGCATCGCGCCGCATAACCCGATGGGGCCGCTCGCCACCGCCGTCAACGTGCATTTTTCCGCTGCCCAGCAGAATTTCCGTATTCTCGAATACCGGCTGCCAAAAGGGCAATGCTACGTCTATGGCGGCACAGATCTTGAAAAACGCGAGGATGAAACCCGTTATGTCGTCGACCCCTATCTGCCGAAGGACGGATATCTGGAACTGAGGCCGGATCGTCCCGGCTGGGGTGTCGAGATGGATGAAAAAGCCATGCAGGAGGATGGCTACATTCATTGGCAGAGACGGGTGCCGAAACGGCCTGACGGCTCCTATGCCTTTGCCTGAGACGGTTGCGATTGCCTGCGGGCCGCTTTCGGCCCGCCTGCGCCCCGCATGGGGTGGCAGGATGACGCATCTGCACCATGCGGACCACGGCGATATTCTGGTGCCGACGGGCGAGGGCGGTTTCGAGCCGCTCAACTGGCCGCGCGCCGGCGCATACCCGCTGTTTCCTTATCACAACCGGCTTTATGGCGGCTCCTTCGTTCATGCGGGCATCCGCCATGACCTGCTGCCACATCCAGCTCTTGCGCCGGATGCCATGCATGGGCCTGCGCACCGCCGGCCGTGGGAGATTTCCGATCTGGCTTCCGATCGGGTTGGGCTGGTACTCCACTATGAGGCTGATGGAGAATGGCCTTTTCCCTTCCGCGCTGAGCAGTCCTTTCTGCTTGAAGACGGCGGCCTCACCGTTGGTCTGTCGATCACCAATCTCTCGGATGTGCCCGCGCCCATGGCGCTCGGCTGGCACCCCTATCTGGCTGCCGGACTTGGCTGCAACGCGCACACGGATGCAAGGCTGCAATATCCGCTGGACGCGCAGAACGTGCCGACGGGCCAGCCCGCAATCCCTCGCCAAACCACCGCCATTCCCGCGGCGACAGGATACACGCTGCATTACACCGACTGGTCAAATGTGCATCTCCAATTTGACAGGTTTTCGCTGTTGATCGAGGCCGATCCCGTTTTCAGCCATCTGGCCGTCCACCGTATGGACCGCTATCTTTGCCTCGAGCCGGTTTCCATGGTGGCCGGAGCGCTCGGTCTGCCGGAGACGCAGCGGGAAGCGTTTGGTGTCAGGATCGTCGCGCCCGGCGAGCATCTGTCAGGGCGCATCCGGCTTTCCATCGGCTCTTGAGGGCGAGCAGGGAGGCGAGAGCGCCATGCCCCTGCCGCCTGTCTTCACATTCAAAAAAACGCCGTCTGCCCATATTTTGAGCGTCAAAAATTGTAGCTCAAAAATGCGCTTGACGTCGGCGAAAATTTCTCACCAAATGAACCAATATCAGATTGGTTCAGACAAATGGTGCGGTGTGGCAGCAGGCCCTAACGACAATTCCAACTACGCCTTAGCGCGGTTGCGCGACTATATTCAGACGAATCATCTCGACAGGGATGGGCGTTTGCCGACGGAGCGGGCCTTTGCGGAGAGTTTTAACGTTGGCCGCCGGTCGACCCGCCGCGCGCTGGAGGTTCTGGAAGCCGAAGGCCTGATATGGCGGCGGCAGGGGGCTGGAACCTTTGTGGGTGAAAAACCGGACGATTGGTCCGCCCAGGTCACGGAACTGGTTGCCGGCACGGATTTCATGGAAATCATGGAAGTGCGCCTGCGCATCGAGCCACAGCTGGCGCAGCTTGCGGCCATGCGCGCCAAGCCGGCCGAGGTGGAGCGCATGCGCGCCCTTGTCGAAAAGACCGGCCAGAGCACGGATGCCGACGCCAAGGAATTATGGGATGGCTCGCTCCATCGCCAGATCGCCCAGAGTGCCGGCAACAAGCTCTTCCTGTCGATCTTCGATGTCGTCAACCGCATTCGCCAGGACGATGCATGGCAGTCGATCCGTGAGCTTGCCCGGCGCAGCGGCACGAATGGCAGGGCATCTTTCGAACAGCATATGGCCATTGTCGAAGCCATCGCCGACCGTGATCCGGCACGCGCCGGTGAAGCCATGCGCCAACATCTTCTCATGCATCAGGAACGGCTGATCCGCGCCACCTCGCTCGGCTTTCTGGAGGAAGGCACCGGGGAGGGCAATGCGGCCGAGGCCGATAATTCGCTGACCGAGGCCTCTTGAGGCCACGGATGAAAACTGTCGTCCCGTAAAGGGGAGGCCAATGACAAAAAGTCAAAATAACCAGACCAGAGGAACGAACATGAAGAAAATCCAGACACTGACTGCGGCGCTGCTCGCCAGCGCATTGCTCTCCTCGCCGGCGCTATCGTCCGAATTGCGCATCGGCCTCAACGACGATGCCGATGTGCTCGACCCCGCGCAATCGCGCACCTTCGTCGGCCGCATCGTCTACACCGCCATGTGCGACAAGCTGGTGGATATCTCGCAGGACATGAAGATCGTGCCCCAGCTCGCCACCGAATGGGCATGGTCCGAAGGCGGCAAGGTGCTGACCATGAAAATCCGCGATGGCGTCAAGTTCCACAATGGCGAGACGCTTGATGCGACTGCCGTGGTCGCGACCATCGAGCGCAACATGACGCTGCCGGAATCGCGCCGCAAAAGCGAACTCTCCTCGGTCGAGAAGGTTGAGGCGACGGGACCGCTGGAGGTGAAATTCACGCTGAAGACGCCTGACGTTACCCTGCTGGCGCAGCTTTCCGACCGCGCCGGCATGATCGTTGAACCCAAAGCGGCCAAGGAACTGGGCGCGAATTTTGGTTCGAAACCGGTTTGCGCCGGGCCGTTCAAATTTGTCGAGCGTATCCAACAGGACCGTATCGTGCTCGAGAAATTCGCTGATTATTGGGACAAGGACAAGGTCCTCGTCGACAAGGTTGTCTATCTGCCGATCCCAGATACAACCGTGAAGCTTGCGAACCTTCGCGCAGGCGATCTCGATATCGCCGAACGCATTTCGGCGTCAGATGCGGAATCCGTCAGGAACGACGCCAAGCTGACCTATGCCGATGTGATCGGGCCGGGTTACATGGCCATGTATGTCAACATCAACAATGGCGCGCGTGCGGATAATCCGCTCGGCAAGGACAAGCGCCTGCGTCAGGCATTCTCTTATGCGATCGACCGCGAGGCGATCGGCCAGATCGTTTTCGAAGGCACGTCCAAGGCCGGCAATCAGGCTTTCCCGCCCACAAGCCCCTGGTTCGACCAGAACCTGGCCGTGCCGCCGCGTGATATCGACAAGGCCAAGCAACTGATGAAGGAGGCGGGTTACGAGACGCTCGATGTCGAGCTTCAGCACGCCAACAACACCACGCAGACGCAGATGATGCAGGTCATCCAGTCCATGGTGGCCGAGGCCGGTTTCAACGTCACCCTGAAGGCGACCGAATTTGCCACGCTTCTGTCCGAGCAGACGGCTGGCAATTACCAGCTCAGCCGTTCCGACTGGTCGGGGCGTATCGATCCGGATGGCAACCTGCACCAGTTCGTCACCTGCAAAGGCGGCATCAACGACGTGAAATATTGCAATCCCGAGGTCGACAAGCTGCTGAACGAGGCCCGCGCCTCGACCGAAGATGCGGTCCGCAAGGAAAAATACGATGCCGCAAGCGTCATCCTCAACGATGACATGCCGATCATCTATCTCGGCCACCAGCCCTATGCCTATGCCATTTCCAACAAGGTCAAGGGCTGGGCGCCGTCGCCTGACGGCATGATCCGCCTTCTCGGCGTTTCCAAGGACTGATCGCTTCGCATAGGCCGCACGGTTTGCCGTGCGGCCGCCAAGACCGGACCCAAACGGGGGCAATGCCATGCCTGTTTATATCGGCAAGCGACTGCTGGTCGCGATCCCGACGCTTCTCATCATTTCCATCTTCGTTTTTTCCCTGCAGAAACTCCTGCCGGGCGATCCGGTTCTTGCCATGGCGGGCGAGGAACGCGATCCCGCGACGATTGAATTCCTGCGCGAGAAATATCGCCTCAACGACCCCGTTCCGCTTCAATATCTCAACTGGCTGGGTGGTGTGGTGACGGGTGATTTCGGCATTTCGCTGCGCACCAACCAGCCGGTGCTGGAACTGATCGGCCAGAAGCTGCCGGTCACCATTCAGCTGGCTGTCATGGCGATGTTCTTTGCCATGGTCATCGGAATTCCCATCGGCATCCTGGCCGCCGTGAAGAAGAATACGTGGATTGATTATACGGCCAATATCGTGGCGCTTTCCGGCCTGTCCATCCCGAATTTCTGGCTCGGTATCATGCTGATCCTGCTGGTGTCGGTGAAGCTTGGCTGGCTGCCGGCATCCGGTTACGAATCGATCTTCGTCGACCCTGTCCGTTCCATCGAAACCATGATCATGCCGGCCTTCGTGCTGGGCAATGCGCTTGCGGCAACGCTGATGCGTCATACACGTTCGGCCATGGTGGCGGTCTTGAGTTCCGATTATATCCGCACCGCCCGCGCCAAGGGGCTTTCGCCGCGCGAAATCATCCTGTCGCACAGTTTCCGCAACGCGCTTCTGCCGGTCATCACGCTGCTGGCGCTGCTCTTCGGCGAGTTGCTGGCCGGCGCCGTCCTGACGGAGCAGATATTCACCATTCCCGGCTTCGGCAAGATGACGGTCGATGCGGTGTTCACGCGGGACTACGCCGTCGTGCAAGGCATCGTTCTCTGCACCGCCGTCGGTTTCATCCTCATGAACCTTCTGGCCGACATTGCCTATGTCCTGCTCAACCCCCGCCTCAGGGCGACGATCTGAGGCTGATATCATGACCGTTCTCGATCAAAATTTATCCATACCGACGACACGGCAGGAAAGCCGCGCCTGGAAAAAAATGAAGCGCAACAAATCGGCGCTTGTCGGCATGGTCATCGTGCTGTTTTTCGCCGTGCTTGCCATCGCCGCACCGATCCTGCCGATTGCCGACCCGGTTGCGACCAGCTGGTCCGCCATCCGCAAGGCGCCGTCGGCTGCCCACTGGCTCGGCACGGATGACCTCGGTCGCGATATTCTCTCGCGCATGATCTATGGCGCCCGCGCCTCGCTGATGGCCGGCGTCGTCTCCGTGATGATCGCGGTGGTGATCGGCGTGCCCTTCGGCCTGATTTCCGGTTATTTCGGCGGCTGGGTGGATATGGTCATCTCCCGCATCACCGAAGCGCTGCTCGCCATGCCCTTCCTGATCATGGCGATCGCACTTGCGGCCTTCCTCGGCCCGAGCCTTACCAATGCGATGATCGCCATCGGCCTTTCCGCCATGCCGATCTTCGTGCGGCTGACGCGCGGGCAGGTGCTCGCCGTCAAGATGGAGGATTATGTCGAAGGCGCAAGGTCCATCGGCCTCAACCATATCGATATCATGACCCGTTACATCCTGCCGAATGTCTTTGCCCCCATCATCGTGCAGGCGACGCTGACGGTGGCGACCGCTATCATCGCGGAGGCGAGCCTTTCCTTCCTCGGTCTCGGCCAGCAGGCGCCGGCGCCCTCCTGGGGTTCAATGCTGAACACCGCGAAGAATTTCCTGAGCCAGGCGCCATGGATGACGATGTGGCCCGGCATCGCCATCTTCCTCGTCGTCATCGGTTTCAATCTTCTGGGCGATGGCCTGCGCGATGCGCTCGATCCGCGCGAAGCATGATTTTTTACAAGGAATATCGGAATGACTGAATTCACCACACGCCCTGAAATCCTTGGCACCTTCGGCGTCGTCACCTCAACGCACTGGATCGCGTCGGCCGTTGGTATGGCGATCCTCGAGAAGGGCGGCAATGCTTTTGATGCCGCTGTCGCCACCGGTTTTGTCCTCCAGATTGTCGAGCCGCATCTCTGCGGTCCGGGCGGAGATATGCCGGCCGTGTTTTATTCGAAGCAGAAGGACAAGGTGGAAGTCATCTGCGCACAGGGGCCGGCCCCAAGCGGCGCCACGATTGAACATTACACCGCTGAAGGGCTGAAGCTGATCCCCGGCAACGGGCTGCTCGCCACTGTCATTCCCGGCGCCTTCGACGGCTGGATGCTGATGTTGCGCGATTATGGCACGATGAGCGTGCGCGAGGTGCTGGAGCCCGCCATCTATTATGCCGAACATGGGCATCCGACGTTGCCGCGTGTCTCCGCCACCATCAAGGGGCTGGCCGATTTCTTCGAGAAGGAATGGCCGACATCATACGAGACATGGCTGCCGGGTGGCGCCGCGCCCGAGCCTCACGCCAATTTCCGCAACCCGGTTCTGGCCGCGACCTATCAGCGGATCATCACCGAAGCCGAGGCGCGTTCCGGCCGCGAGAACCAGATCGAGGCGGCACGCGATGCCTTCTATCGGGGGTTCGTTGCGGAAGCTATCGACAGTTACGTAAGGTCGGCGGAGGTTATGGATGCCAGCGGCGCACGCCACAAGGGCGTGCTGATGGCGCAGGATATGGCCGGGTGGAGCGCAACCGTCGAAGCACCGCAGACGCTTGACTATCACGACTGGACGATTGCCAAGACGCCCGCCTGGGGACAGGGCCCGGTTCTCTTACAATCGCTCGCACTTCTGAAGGGCTTCGATATTGCGGCCATGGACCCGTCCGGTCCCGATTTCATCCACACCATCGTTGAAGCCATGAAGCTCGCCTTTGCCGACCGCGAGGTCTATTACGGCGATCCTGAATTTGGCCAGATACCCACCGAATATCTTCTCTCTGAAGGCTATAATGCCGGACGCCGCGCGCTGATCGGTAGCGAGGCCTCGCTGGAGTTGCGCCCCGGCACCGTGCCGGGTTACGAAAAGCAGGTGGACGCCACCATGGCCATGCTGGCCGAGATGAGCGGCAAGGGCACCGTCTACGAGCCGACCATGTCGCATCTGACGGAAAAGCGCGGTGACACCGTGCATATCGATGTCATCGACCGCTGGGGCAACATGGTTTCCACCACGCCGTCAGGCGGCTGGCTGCAATCCTCGCCCATCGTGCCGGGTCTCGGTTTTGCTCTCAACTCGCGCGCCCAGATGTTCTGGCTGAAGGAAGGCCTGCCGACCTCGCTTGCGCCGGGCAAACGCCCGCGCACCACGCTGACGCCCTCGCTCGCGCTGCATCAGGGTCGCCCCTCGATGGTCTTTGGCACGCCGGGCGGCGATCAGCAGGATCAGTGGCAGCTGCCCTTTTTCCTGCGTTATGCGCATCACGGCAAGAACCTGCAGGCGGCCATTGACATGCCGCTGTTCCACACCGCGCATTTTCCGGGTTCGTTTTATCCACGCACCAGTTCGCCGGGCGAAATCACGGTGGAAGGCACGGTGGGCGAGGCAACACTCGAGGCGCTTCGCCGTCGCGGCCACCGGGTCACGGTTGCCGATGGCTGGTCGGTCGGGCGGCTCACCGCCGCCCGCCGCGATGCCGACGGCCTGCTGCGTGCCGCCGCGACACCGCGGCTGATGCAGGCCTATGCGGTGGGGCGGTGAGACCATGGAGACAACACCAGTCCTGTCCGTCCGTAACCTCACCACCTCGTTCCTTGTCGACGGCGTGTGGAAAAGCGTCGTGCGCAACGTCTCCTTCGATGTTGCGCCCGGCGAAACCGTTGCCATTGTCGGTGAATCCGGTTCCGGCAAGTCGGTCACCTCGCTGTCCCTGATGCGCCTGCTTGCCCCGGCCTCCAGCCGGATAGAAGGGGAAGTGCTGCTCAACGGTCGCAATCTGCTTTCGCTTTCCGAAAAGGACATGCGTGGCGTGCGCGGCAACGATGTCTCGATGATCTTTCAGGAGCCGATGACCTCGCTCAATCCGATCTTCACCATCGGCCGTCAGATTTCGGAAGTTCTCATTCGCCACAAGGGGCTTTCGAAGCTGGAGGCGCGGGCGGAGACGGTGCGGCTTCTGGAAAAGGTGCGCATTCCCAATGCGGCGAGCCGTTTTGATGAATATCCGCATCAGTTTTCCGGTGGCATGCGCCAGCGGGTGATGATCGCCATGGCGCTGGCCTCGCGGCCAAAGCTGCTCATCGCCGACGAACCGACGACGGCGCTCGACGTCACCATTCAGGGCCAGATCCTCAATCTCATCAAACTGCTGCAGGAAGAGGAGGGCATGTCGGTTCTCTTCATTACCCACGACATGGGCGTGGTGGCCGAAATCGCCGACCGGACGATCGTGATGTATCGCGGTGATGCGGTCGAGACCGGACCGACCGAGGACATCTTCCGGCGCGGCAAGCACCCCTATACGCGGGCGCTGCTTTCGGCTGTGCCGAGGCTCGGCTCCATGCGTGACCGGCAATGGCCGACGCGGTTTCCTGTCCTCGATATGAAGACCGGCCTTTCAACCGAGCCTCAGGAGGTGGCCGAGACTGTTGCGAGCGGACAGACGCCGGTTCTTTCGGTCAAGAACCTCGTCACGCGCTTTCCCATCCGCTCCGGGCTTCTGGCACGCCGGACGGGCGCAGTTCATGCCGTTGAAAACGTCTCCTTCGATCTCTTTCAGGGAGAAACGCTGTCGCTGGTCGGTGAATCCGGCTGCGGAAAATCCACCACCGGACGCTCTATCATGCGCCTTGTGGAGCCGTCTTCTGGCGATGTGTCGCTCGACGGCTATGATGTTATGCGGCTCGATACGGTCGGCCTGCGCACCATGCGCAAATCCGTGCAGATGATCTTTCAGGACCCGTTCTCCTCGCTTAATCCGCGCATGACGGTGGGCACGGCAATTTCCGAACCCTTCATCAAGCACAAGCTGGGCAGCACGAAGCAGGCGAAGGAAAAGACCGCCGATCTTCTGGAAAAGGTCGGCCTCTCCGCCGATATGGCCAGCCGCTATCCGCACGAATTTTCCGGTGGCCAGCGCCAGCGCATCGCGATTGCCCGCGCGCTTGCGCTCGATCCGAAGGTCATCGTTGCCGATGAAAGCGTGTCGGCGCTCGATGTGTCGATCAAGGCGCAGGTCTGCAACCTGCTGCTGGACCTGCAGCAGAGCCTCAACCTCGCCTTCCTGTTCATTTCCCATGACATGGCGGTGGTGGAGCGTGTCAGCCATCGTGTCGCCGTGATGTATCTTGGCGAGATCGTGGAAATCGGCCCGCGTGCCGCCGTCTTCGACAATCCGCAGCATGCCTATACGAAAAAGCTGATGGCGGCGGTGCCGGTGCCGGATCCGGCAAGGCGTGGGGTGAGGCGCGGCATATCCAATGACGAGCTGAAGAGCCCGATACGGGCAATGGGATATGAAACACCGACGCGAAGCTACAGGACCGTGTCGCCCGGCCACCTGGTGCAGGTGGCCTGAGACGATTGCGGCGGCGCGGATGTTCCGAAGCTATGCGGGGTTCTTGGGCGGAACGCCGCGCAGGTGCTCCATAAGATAGGCATGGGTCGCGGCATTGGCGACGATCAGCGTGCCGGTCTTCTCATAAAACTCCGGTCCGCGGCCCCACCAGTCGGTGACGATACCGCCGGCTTCCTGAACCAGCAGGATGCCGCCCGCCGTATCGACGAAGCCGGTTTCCTCGTAATAGCCGGTCAGCCGGCCGCAGGCCACGTAAGTGCAGGAATTGGCGGCGCTGCCGACCACGCGAACCGCGCCGATGGGCGCACGAATATCGTCGAGACGCTGATAGGCGCCGGGATAAAGCGACAGGTTGGGTGTGGGCAGGCCGGTGCCGACACACATCAGGGCGACATCGGTGCTGGCGCTGACCCGCAGGCGCTCGCCATTGAGATAGGCGCCGTCGCCCTTGATTGCGGTGAACATCTCGTCGGAGACGGGATTATAGACCAGTCCGCAGATGGTTTCATTGCCGCGGCGCAGGGCGATGGCGATGGTATAGTGCTGGCCGTAGATGAAATTGGTGGTGCCGTCGATCGGGTCGACCAGCCAGCGATGATCCCGGTCCGAACCGTCGACGGGTGCGAATTCCTCACCGGTCAGCCCCCAGGGATATTGCCCGAGCAGGCGGTCACGGATCAGCGTCTCGGAATCCCTGTCGGCATCGGAAACGAAATCCCCCGGTCCCTTGACGCCGATCTCGATATCGCGGAAGCGCCTGAAATGGTCGAGCGTCAATGCGCCGGCCTCGCGGGCGGTGGCGACCATATGGTCGAGAATGCTGCTGTAACTGATGGTCATCGGGTGAAAACCTCTGCGAGTCCTTCCGGGTCATCGGTAGTGATCTGGTCGACCTTGAGCCGCAGAAGGCGCTCGATCGCCTCAATGGATTGCGGCGTGACGCTGTTGATCGTCCAGGCGTCGATACGGCGGTCGGCGGCATGGATCGGAGCGATGATATCGATGCCCGCATCCTCGGCGGCAAGCACGATGTCATAAGCGAGGTAGATCATCCCCGCCTCGGGTGCCGTGGCAAGCGCCTCTTCGATGAAGCCAAGATAGTTGCCACTTGCCTGCAGCTCGGCGAGCGTGTTGCGATGGCAGGGATCGTATCCCGTGCGCAGGCCGCGGGCGGAGCCCGCCAGCATGGCGATGGCGTCGAAGTCGCCGCCCGACAGGATCATCGAACCCGCTATGGGCGAAACGCTCGCCCCGAAGCCGGCGACGATTTGCGGGGTGAGCGCCTGTCGGTCTTCCTTGAAATCGAGCTGCAACAGGGCGCCGGGATGCACGACGCCTTCCGCGAGCAGGGCGCAGAGGTCTTCGAGCAACATCACCTTCGAAGCGATCGGCTGGCCTTCATTGTCGCGCAGGTGAAGCTGGCGCAGCGTGGCGGCGGAGGTGTCTCGCACCCTGCCGGTGCCGGTGGTTTCGCGTTCGAGGCTGAGATCGTGCAGCACGGCGCAGCCATGGTCGGCATGAATGACGAGATCGACTTCGATGCTTGCGCCAACGCGCATCGCCTCGATGATGCGCTCGCCGGTGAAGACCGGATCCGCCGCGCGGCGGCGGGCGCGGTGCCATTTCAGCCACGTCCTGTGGCCATCGCGTTCGATGAAGATCGGCTGGGTCATGTCAGCTCCGGTAGATGGGACGGTTGTCGCGATAGGCCGTGACGGCGCGGGGCATGATGCGCACTCCCTGTCCGGCCCGGAACAGATCCGGATGGGCAACCATGGATTTGATCCGCGTGCCATCGGCAAGGTCGAGATCGACAAGGCCATGGGTGCCATAGTCCGTGACCCGGTGCACATGCGCCTGCGGCGTTTCGGATGCCGTCAGGTCGATTGCTTCCGGGCGGATCGCAAGCACGGTCGGCCCGTCGGAAACGGGAAGCGGCAGCGCGAAGTCGGCGCGCATGAAGTTGCCGTCCGAAACCGCGCCTTCCATCAGGTTCATGGTGCCGATGAAGCCGGCGACGAAAGGCGTCTGCGGTTCGCGATAGATGACATTGGGCCGGTCGATCTGCTCGGTCTTGCCATTGGCCATGACGACGATGCGGTCGGCCATGGAAAGCGCCTCGTCCTGACCGTGGGTAACGAACAGCGTGGTGATGCCGAGACGCTGCTGGATATCGCGCACCTCTTCCCGCAGGCGCTCGCGCAGATGCTGGTCAAGGCTGGCGAAGGGTTCGTCGAGCAGGAGGATTTTCGGTTCGAGAACCAGCGAGCGGGCGAGTGCCACACGCTGCTGCTGGCCGCCGGAAAGCTGGCTGGTGGCGCGTTCGCCATAACCGGAAAGCCCGACGAGATCGAGCACGGCCTCCACCTTCTCCCTGATGACGGCAGCGGGTATCCGGCGCAGCTTGAGGCCGAAGGCGAGGTTATTGAAGACGTTCATATGGCTCCAGAGTGCGTGGCTCTGGAACACCATGCCGGTCGGCCGTCGCTCCGGCGGCAGATGCGTGACGTCCTCCCCGTCGATGGTGATCTGCCCGCCCGTCGGTTGCTCGAAACCGCCGACCATGCGCAGCAGCGTCGATTTGCCCGAACCGGAAGGGCCGAGAAGGCAGACGAGTTCGCCATCGGTGACATCGAGCGAAAAACTGTCGACTGCCTTGGTGCCGCCGGTGAAGGTTTTCGTGACCTGGCGGATGTGAAGTACGGACATGCTGATTTCCTAACCGCCGAAGCCGCGGGCGAATGCGCCGCCGCCGATGACGCGGCGGGCGAACATGAGGGCAATGAAGGAGGGCACCCAGAGCAGGACAGAAAGAACCGCGCCATACTGGATGACCATCTGGTTGTTGATGTAGCTGATCATCAGCACCGGCATCGTGCGGATGCCCGGTGCGCCGATGAGCCAGGCGCCTTCGGTTTCATAAAATGTGCTGACGAAGCTCAGGAGCAGGGCGGCGGCGATGGTCGGTCCCGCCTGCGGCAGGGTCACGGACCAGAAGACCCGCAGCGGGCTCGCGCCGACATCGCGGGCCGCCTCTTCCATGCGCCGGTCGACGGCCTGGAAGGCGGCGACCGGAATCCAGATCATGAACATCAGCGTGCCAACAAGCTGGATCAGGATAACGCCCCAGAACGTGCCGATAAGGTTGAGCTGCAGGAAAATGGCGGCAATCGCCACCAGCAGCCCGAATTTCGGGAAGGCATGGCCGGCAAGGAACGAGAAGAACAGGAGATTGCGGCCGGGAAAGCTCATGCGCGCAAAGGCATAGGCGGCCGGGAGGCAGATGAGCGCCGAAAGCAGGGTCACCACCGTAGTAAGCTGCAGGCTCAGCATCAGGGCATTCCAGACATCGGCGCGCCCCAGGGTCTGGCCCCAGAAGCGGAAACCGAATTGCTGCGGGATGACGTTCGGAAAACGCCAGACCTCGGTGAAGGCCCAGGTGCCTACAACGAGCAGCGGCCCGACGATGACGAGTGTGAGAAGCGTGGCAAAGAAGATGCCGGGCCAGTCCATGCGCGGTCGCGCCGGGATAAGGGTCGTCATGTCATTTCCCCTGATTGCGCGCGACCGAGCGCACGTAGAACAGGCCGAATGCGATGCAGAAACCAAAAGCGATGACGGCCTGGGTCATGGCGCCAATGGGGTCCTGCACATCGCGCAGCGTGCGCTGCATGAAGGGGCCGATCATTTCGGGAGATGCCGGTCCAAGCAGATAGGGCAGGGTGAAGGAGGAAAAAATGCCGAGCACCGAAAAGGACAGCGCAACGAGGATGGAGTTGGAAATGCGCGGCAGGATGATATGCCGGAAGACCTGAAGGGCATTCGCCCCCACGTCGCGCGCGGCCTCCACCGACTGGTTGGCGACACTGCCGAGCCCCGCGAGCAGGATCAGCACGGTCAGCGGAATATTGTCCCACACAAGGCCGATCACCGGTCCCCAGGGCGTGAGATAGGGTGTGCGGATCTTCGGCAGATGGACCGCATTGAGCAATATATCCACCATGCCGTTCGGCCCCAGAACGCGGATGAAGGCGAAGGCGAGGATGATGGAGGGCACGAACATCGGAAAGATCGCCAGCGCCTGCACATAGGCCGGCAGACGGCCCTGCGAAAAGCGGAGATAAAGCGCGATCGGCAGGCAGATCACCAGCAGAAGCGCCGCGCAGACCAGCGTGGTCCAGAGCGTGACGGCGAGATTGTCGAGGCTGTAGCGGTCCGAGAAGAAGAAAACATAGCTCGACAGATCGAAACTCGATTGACCGTCGGCACCCTTGCGCCAGACGGTGCGGCCGATGGCGTTGATGGCCGGCCAGATGACGAGCCAGATCATCAGGAAAACGGGAATGGCGACAAGCAGGAGACCGATTGGCTTCCTGCCTGCCGTATTGTCGATGAGCGGGCGGACCGCTCCTTCCGCAACCTCGGTCACGACTTGCGGTCGACGTTCGGGGCGACGTTGCGATACCAGCCATCATTGATGGCGGTTTCCCATTTACCGGCCGGGAAGGTCGGAATGGTTTGCGGGATGATGTCGGCGAAGCGCTTGCGCAGATCGGCCGATACATGGTCCCAGGAAACGCCGGGGAAACCGCCCAGTTCGGTGAGGATGGCGCCCTGAATTTCTTCCGACAGCACGAAATTGGCGAGCTTCAAGGCAGCGTCGCGATTGGCGCCGTTCGCCAGCACTACGGCGCGCGAGAAATCACCACAAAGCGCCAGATCCTGAAGCTGGACGAGGCCGGTTTCCTTCGGCAGAACGCCCTGATCGATGGCCTTCAGCACCTGATCGGACCAGACCGGGGTCATGGTGACGACGCCCTGGGAAAGAAGCTGCAGCGACTGCGTATTGCCCGAGGAGTATGCGCCCTTGTCATAAAGCGACGGGGCGATGTCGTTCAGCAGCGCCCATGCCTTGCCAAGAGCCTTGTCACCGGTTTCCTGGGTGTAGTTGTCGACCGTGAAGGCCTTGGGATCGAGACCGTTGGCCTGATGGATGGCGCGGCGGACGAAGTTGCCGCCGGAGCCGCCCTTGTCGGGACGGTTGTAAACGAACTGGCCGGGATTGGCCTTGATCCATTTGACGAGTTCATCCCAGGTCTTCGGTGCATCCGCCGGCTTGAGCTTGCTGGTGTCATAAGCGAGCAGAACCTGGCTGCCGCGATAGGGCAGGCTGTATTCGCTGCGGATGGCGAGCGGGTTGACGCGCGAATAGTTGGAAAGGCCGGCCTTCGCCATGTTCACATAGATGCCGGCATCGATGGCGCCGGCGGGCAGCAGCGGATCGGCCGTTTCGAAATAATCGGCCTGCGGATCGGTGCCCGTCTGTTTTGCGGCGATGGCGCGCTCACCGATGGCGATGATGCCGGCGCCGTCGCCGGCATCGACGAGATTGAGCTTGAGGCCGGGATTGGCGGCTTCGAAAGCGGGCTTGATCGTGTTGGACCAGAAATCGAGGATATTGGTATCCGAGCTGGTGTACCAGTCGATCGTGCCCGGCGCGGCAAAGCTCATGCGGGGCGCGAGGGCGAGACCGGCGGCGGCGCCTGCGGCGGACATCATAAAGGTGCGGCGTTTCATCTATGTCTCCGATGTTTTCGGCGCGAGTGAACTCTGAGCGCTGACCCTCTGGAAGCGGTGGGAGAGGCGCTGACCGGTCGTTGCACAGCTGTGCATTTTTTGGCGGTCGGCGGCGGTTCTAATGCCTTTCTATAACGCTTTCGTGACGGCCGATGCGGATGGGCACGGCTGCAAACCTTCAGGCGGATAAGAGGAAAAGAGAATGTACCCCGGCATTGTTGGGTCGGCTTCATTGCGATTTTTGCGGAGAAAAATCGAATATCGCATATATTGCGTCTGCTACCGCATCGAGGCCGCGCATCCGATTCGGTCTGAATGATTGTCCGCGAGCCCGACGGGCAGGTAGCCGAATTGCAGCAGGGGAGGGAAGCGTTGATCGCGGCTTATATTGACGAATTCATCATGTTTTGCGCCGGCCTGTGGATGACATGTGTCGGCTTTGGTTATCTGCCATTGTCGAAAAATACGGACAGCCAACCGCCCGTCGTTCGTCACTTCAAATGGATGGGACCTTTGCTGCTTGTCATCGCACTCGTTCTTGCCGTGGCCAGCTGAGAAAAAATCGAGGCAAAGAAAAACCCTGCTGAGGCGGGGTTTCAGCTTACCAGCCCTGACGGCCGTACCTTGCCCTTCATCTGTCTCCAGTAGTCTTCGACGCGATTCCATCCGTCGGGTTCTCCCTTTCCTGTTTGCTTGCACCGGTAAATACCGCGTGGCCTGCACGGCTCCGCCGCACAGGCGTTGCCACGAAAAGATCACGATTCATTCAGCCACAGTTCACCCGGCGTGGCGCTAAATCCCCGCATCCCACAAGGAGGGAAATAAGATGCGCAAGATGATTTTAACCGCCGGACTGATCTTCGGCGCCCTGTTCGGCACCGGCGCGAACGCCATGCCACTTGGCCAGTCGTCCACACCTTCGGTATCCCACGTTCAAAAGGTGGATTATGCCTGCGGACGCGGCTTTCACCTGTCACCCCGCGGTTATTGCCGTCCGAATGGCCCGCCCCGTTACGAGCGCGGCTGGGACCGCCGCGATCGCTGGGAAGGCCGCCGGGAATGGCGGGAACGCCAGGCGAGACGGGAATGGCGCGAATGGCGGGATCGTCGGGACTACCGGGATTACCGCGACCGTCGCGATTATTATCGATATTGATCGGACAGGGCCCTCTCCAGCCGGGAGGGCCTTTCTTTTATGCGGTAGCCTCATCATCACGCCCGTGGACACAGGGTGCCTGACGAGGTCACCACGGCCTGCGGCAAAATTGCATTCGGCCTGAGGAAACCCGGGCCGCAGTTTCGGGTTAGTCCCATATCACCGTCCCAAGGAGGATATGATGGACATCACCAGACGCACCATTCTCACCGCCGGTGCGGCAACTGCCGCCGTTGCAATCTTTCCCCGGCCACATGTCGCACGCGCCGCGCTGCCTCTGGCGCAGCCGAAACTTCCCTTTGCCGAGGCCGATCTGGCGCCGGTCATTTCGGCAAGAACGGTCGGCCTGCATTATGGAAAACACCACAAGGCCTATTTCGACAAGCTGAACACGCTTGCGGCCGGCACCCGTTATGCCGACATGGAGCTGGCCGAGATCGTGACGGAGGCCGCCAGATCGAAGGCGGCGGCGGATGTCAAAATCTTCAACAATGCCGCGCAGGCCTGGAACCACGTCGCCTATTGGGACCAATTCATTCCAGGCGGGCCGAACCGGCCGACGGGCGAACTTGCAGCTGCCGTAAACGAGACCTTTGGCGATTATGACGGTTTCATCAAGCGTGCGGTCGATGTTTCCGATACGGTGTTCGGCACCGGCTGGGTGTGGCTGACGCGGGATGATGACAACAGGCTCGCGCTGGTCGGATATGAGGACGGCAACAACCCGGTCGCGGTCGGCCGCCCGGCCTATCTCGGCATCGATATATGGGAACACGCCTATTACCTCGATTATGAAAACCGCAAGACGGAGCATATCCGCGCCGTGCTCGACAGGCTGGTCAACTGGCGGGTCGTCGAAGAGCGCATGAAGGCCTGACGGGTTTTTCCTGTCTTGGGGCCTGCCGGGACGTCCGGTCCCCGGCGGGTTGCCCTGAGGTGCATTTGAGCTACTATGCGCCCATGGCGAGGAGGCCATGTATAAGGAGGGTTCATGATTTACCGGTCTTCAAAACGGCGCACCGTGTTGAAACTTGCCGCTGCGGCGGTGTCTTTTGGCATGATGGGAACGGCTGCGAGTGCCGCGGGTTTTCCCGATCGAACGATCACGCTGGTCGTTCCTTTCGCGGCGGGCGGCTCCACGGATGTGGTCGCGCGTGTCATCGCACAGAAGATGGGTGATGAACTCGGCCAGCAGATCGTGGTTGAAAACGTCGCTGGCGCGGGCGGCAATCTTGGCGCCGACCGGGTGGCCCGTGCCGAGCCGGACGGCTATACGATCCTGATGGGCACCGTTGCCACCCATGCGCTCAACCCGCTCATTCTCAAGACGAAACCCTATGATCCGGAAAAGGATTTCACGCCGGTTTCGCTGCTTGTCGTGGTTCCGAATGTGCTGGTGGTCAATCCGAAACTCAACGTCAACAGCGTCGCGGAGCTGATCGCGCTTTTGAAGGCCGAGCCCGACAAATATGCCTATGCCTCTTCCGGCAATGGCACGCCGCTGCATCTTTCCGGCGAACTGTTCAAGAGCATGGCGGGCGTCAGCATGCAGCATGTGCCCTATAAGGGCGCAGGCCCGGCGCTCAACGATCTTCTCGGCAACCAGATATCCATCATGTTCGACAATCTGCCGTCCTCGTCCGGACATATAAAATCCGGCACCCTGCGGGCACTTGGCGTCACCACCAAGGAGCGGGCTTCGTCCTTCCCGGATCTGCCGACGATTGCCGAAACCGTACCGGGTTACGAAACCTACACCTGGAACGCGCTCTTTGCGCCCGCCGGTACGCCGGCCGATGTGGTCGACAAGCTGAACGCCGCCGCCAAGAAGGCGCTTGCGGATGCGGGTGTCGCCGCACGCATGGCCGATTTCAGCGCCAAGATCGTCGCCTCCTCGCCGGATGAGCTGAAAACCCACGTCGCGGCGGAAATCGCCAAGTGGGGACCCGTCGTCAAGGCCGCCAATGTGCAGATGGACTGATCAGGATCGGTAAATCCGGTTTTGACACCCAAAAAAAATCGTGGCCGGGTCCCCATCGGTATCGGCCACGATCATTGCTGCGGCGCCAGCCGCTGTGTCGTTTCCGCATCACTTGCCATAAGGTTGCAAAAATCCGCTTGGCAAGGTCGAGCGGCTCAGCTACAAATTCATCACCGCGTCAGATCGAACAAGGGAGGCGTTGCATGACATCAGCATTCATCAAAACCCTCCCGCAGGGAATGACCAGACACTAGGTCATATCCATTCGCGGCCCGCCTTATGCGCGCCCGACATGCGGTTTTGTTTTCCCCCCATAGCCCGATTGATCTGACGGGATCATTTTGTCTTCCCGCCCGGGCTGTGCCATCCAACTTCCGTTTTGAGGACCGGTCGTCCTGCTTTTGGGCGCCGGGCTGGTTAAAATGTCAAGCAAGAAGCTCGATTTCCGCGCCGATGCCTATCGCCATGTGCTCGGCTTTGTTTTCAACCATTGGAGCCACCGAAAGGCGCTCGTTGGTTTCATCATCGTGCTGGTGGTTGCCAGCACGCTCGCCGAAGTCATGGTGCCGGTCTTTTCCGGCCAGATCGTCGATGCGATTGCCGGAGGCAACGGAGATGCCAATGGCGGCGATGCAGCGCTGCGCGCCTTCGTCATCGTGGTGGCGCTCGGCCTCACCAGCGTTGTGCTGCGCTGGTTCATCTTCAACGGCATCATCCGGCTGACGCTGAAGACCATGGCGGATGTCACCAATAACGGCTTCCACAAGGTGCAGCGTTTCTCCACCGACTGGCACGCCAACAGCTTTGCCGGCTCGACGGTGCGCAAGATCACGCGTGGCATGTGGGCGCTGGATTCGCTCAACGACCTGCTGCTCGTCGCACTCCTGCCATCCATCGTCATGCTGGTGGGCGCCACCATCGTGCTTGGCAGTTACTGGCCGGTCATGGGTCTGATCGTCGGCCTCGGCTCGCTGATCTATATCGGCGTCACCGTCGGGCTTTCGATGGGGTATGTGTCGCCGGCGGCACGGCTTGCCAATGCCTGGGATACCCGGCTTGGCGGGGCACTGGCGGATGCGATCAGCTGCAACGCGGTGGTCAAGGCCTTCGGTGCTGAAACCCGCGAAGAAGAGCGGCTCGGCCATGTTCTGGTGAAATGGGACAACCGGACGCGCAGGACCTGGAAACGCGGCACGCTGAACGGCACGATCCAGAGCTTCATGATGGTGTCGATGCAGGCGGGCATCCTCGGCACCGGCCTCATCATGTGGCAGAAGGGTCTGGCGACCCCCGGCGACATCACCTTCGTGCTGGCGATGTTCTTCGTGTTGCAGGGTTATCTGCGCGATGTGGGTCAGGATATCCGCAACCTGCAGCGCGCCGTCAACGACATGGAAGAGCTGGTGCTGCTCGACAAGATGCCGCTGGGTGTCGAAGACAGGCCGGACGCGAAGCGGATCAATATCGGCAAGGGCGAGATCGTCTTCGATCACGTCACCTTCCAGTATGGTGCGCATGCAACCCCGCTTTATGAGGACTTCTCGGTCACCATCAAGCCGGGCGAGCGCGTGGGTCTGGTCGGTCATTCCGGTTCGGGCAAGACGACCTTCGTCAAGCTCATCCAGCGCCTTTACGACATAAAGGCGGGGGCGATCCGCATCGACGGGCAGAACATCGCCGATGTCACGCAGGCGAGCCTGCGCGGCCAGATCGCCATCGTGCAGCAGGAACCCATCCTGTTCCACCGCACGCTGGCGGAAAACATCGCCTATGGCCGGCCGGATGCCTCGCGTCGTGAGATCGAGCAGGCGGCGAAACAGGCGAGCGCCCATGATTTCATCATGTCCCTTCCCAAGGGATATGAGACCATGGTGGGCGAACGTGGTGTCAAGCTGTCGGGCGGCGAGCGCCAGCGTGTCGCCATTGCCCGTGCCTTCCTGGCGGATGCGCCGGTGCTGATCCTCGACGAGGCGACATCGAGCCTCGACAGCGAAAGCGAAGTGCAGATCCAGCAGGCGATGGAACGGCTGATGGATGGCCGCACCACGCTCGTCATCGCTCACCGGCTTTCCACGGTCCGGGCGCTCGACCGGCTGCTGGTGTTCGACAAGGGCAGGATTGTCGAAGAGGGTGACCATCAGGCGCTGATCCGGCTCCATGACGGCATCTATCGCCGGCTGTTCGAACGGCAGGCGCTGGAACTGACCAAGGGTCTTGTGGCCTAAAAAAAAGAGACGCCGGGGGCATCCTCCCGGCGTTTCCTCCGAAATACTGAACCCACGCCACGAACGCGCCGCTTTGTTCGCGTAAGGGCGTTTTCTCCGCAATACCAACAGGATGGTGCATCATGGATTTCAACCCGATCACAAAGCCGCAACGCCTTGTCATCAGGAGAACCCATATCCATGCCGCATTCCATCACCCTTTCAGACCTCTCGTGGGCAACACCTGACGGTCATCCGCTTTTTTCCAGCATCAATCTTCGCTTCGGCCTTGAACGCGTTGGCCTTGTGGGGCGCAACGGCGTCGGCAAGACGACGCTTCTGAAGCTGATCGCCGGCGAGTTGTCACCCTCTGCCGGCACGGTCTCCGTTTCCGGCAGGATCGGCGTTCTGCGGCAAAGCGTGCAGGTCAGGGACGGTGAGACCATCGCCGACCTGTTCGACGCGCGCCATGCGCTGCAGGTCCTTTCGCGCGCGCAGGCGGGAATGGCGACGCTCGAGGAACTCGGCGACGTCGACTGGATGCTGGAGGAGGCGATTGCCGAGGCGTTGGCCGGGGTCGGGCTCGATGCATCCCCCGCCACACCGCTTTCCGCGCTCTCGGGCGGGCAACGCACACGGGCAGCACTTGCCGCGCAGATCCACGCCGCGCCGGATTTCCTGATCCTCGACGAACCGACCAACAATCTCGACCGCGATGGCCGCATCTTCGTTGCCGATTTCCTGGCGGGTTGGCGTGGCGGCGCGATCGTGGTCAGCCATGATCGCGAACTTCTCGAGACGTTCGATGCCATAGTCGAGATGACCTCGCTCGGTGCCACGCGCTATGGCGGCAACTGGAGCCATTACCGCGCGCAAAAGGCGCTGGAACTGGCAGCCGCCGAACAGGACCTTGCCAGCGCCGAAAAACGGCTCTCCGAGGTCAGGAGGAAGTCGCAGGAGGCGTTGGAACGCAAGGCCCGCCGCGATGCGAAGGGGGCTGCAAAGGCGGCGAAGGGGGACATGCCGCGCATCGTTGCCGGTGGCATGAAAAGACGCGCCGAAAAGACCAACGGTGACAATGCCAATCTCGCTACCCGCCTGAAAGCCGAAGCGACGGATGATTTGCGGACGGCGCGTGAAAGGATCGAAATCCTGCAGGACGTTACCGTCACCCTGCCGCCCAGCGGCCTGCACGCGACGAAAACAGTGCTGAGCCTGCAAAAGCTGACTGCGGGATATTCCGCCGAACATCCCGTGCTTGTCGATCTGTCCTTCGAGATCACCGGTCCGCAACGGGTCGCCGTTACCGGTCCGAACGGATCGGGAAAAACGACGCTGCTGTCGGTGATAACAGGGGATTTGCCACCCTTCGCAGGAAGGTTTCACCTCGGTGTCAACGCGGCGTTCCTCGACCAGCAGGTCAGCCTGCTGGATGCGAAACTGTCGATCCGTGACAACTTCCTCAGGCTCAACCCGCAATCAGGGGAAAATGCCTGCCGGGCGGCGCTCGCGCGCTTCATGTTCCGTGCCGATGCCGCCTTACGGATTGTCGGAACACTTTCAGGCGGGCAGATGCTGCGTGCCGGCCTTGCCTGTGTCCTCGGTGGTCCTCAGCCGCCGCAATTGCTGATCCTTGATGAGCCGACGAACCATCTGGATATCGACTCCATCGCCGCCGTGGAGGCGGGCCTCAGGGCCTATGACGGCGCCTTGCTGGTCGTCAGCCATGACGAGGCGTTTCTCACCAGCATCGGCATTGATCGGCGGCTGGAACTTGGGGCCTTATCCGATGCGCCTCAGTAATTCACCGTTACGACGACCGTATCGGAGTAATTTCCCGGTGCCGGTGTGTTCTGCGCCGGCACGCGCCCATAGACGGTCAAAGTCTGCAGGCTGCCGTTTCCCGTGCCGGTAGCGATTTGCCCGGTGGCGCTTCCCCACACATTGGTGCGACCTATATCGCGATAGAGGCCGTAGATGATGGATGATGCACCCTGCACCATCTGGCGTGCAGCGGGCGGGCTGTTGCTCAGACCGCCATTCAGCGCCACGCTGTAGTTCAGGCCGTTGGTGCAGGTGAGATTGATGGCGCCGTTCGCATCGACCGCCGTGTTGAGCACGCCGTGGCTGCCGAAATCGATGTTCTGGGCCGAGATGATGCAGGTGGGCGCCACCGCGGCGCTCACGGTGAAAGGCACCTGCGTGGGGTTCTGGGTCACGGAAGAGCAACTTGGTGCGATCAAGGTAAAACCCGTATAGGTGAAGTTGGTCTCGGCACCGGCAAAGCTGGAGAGATAAAGTCCGCGCGCCGCAGAGGCCTGGCCCGCATTGATCCTGCCGTAAACCGTGCGGGTGGTGGTGTTGATCAGCAGTGGCAACGCCATATCGATCGGCGGCGGCGAGCCGAGCGCCGGCTGACTGACCGATCCCCAGGAGGTCGTTCGGGCGGAATTCTGATAGAGCTGGTAATTGAGGATGTTGCTGCCCTGGAGCATCCGCCGGATGCCGCCCGACTGTCCACCGCTGCCGGCGTTGATGTTGGGGCAGATGCGAATGGAAAGCGCCAGCGACAATGGGTTATTGCAGGTCACCGACAATGTCGCCGTGGTGTCCACCGCAGCGCCACCTGCGAGGTTGACGAAGCCGAAATTCATATCCGACATGCTGAAGGTGCAGGTTTGCGCCAGAACCGGGGAGGCGGCGAAAGAAGCGGCGATGGCAAGCGCAGCTCGGATCAGGACCTTCATTGAACGCTCCTGCAGAGGGTTTCGAGAGTTGCGCGTTGAGCGCCTGCGGTAGGGACAGTGATTTCGGCCTCACATTTTCCCCTGGTGGGTTGGGTGATGCTGAGCCGATGGGTTTCGCCGATATTGTCGAGATAGGCCTGTCCGTCGTAGCCGACGATGAACTCGCGCTTGCCGTCGATCGTGCCGGTCGAACCGGTTTCGATGAAGTCGCCGCTTTCGTTTTTCAGCGTCACAAGCGCCACCTGGCCTTCGGTTTCCACATTGAAATTGACGACCGCGCCGGCACGCTCGGTCGGCCTCACCGTCTGTTTCGTGCGGTCGATGCGGGCGTCGACGGGCAGGTTGCTGGGGTCGAGCGTGATGTTGTTGACGTCATAGGCGCGCAGGTTCGGCAGCAATATTTTGCCGCGACGGTTCGTCTGACCTATCGGGCGGTTTTCGAGCAGGATATCGACACCGGGCGCGCCAGCATCCACGATGGCGAAGGCGTCGTCGATCCGGTTGCCAACAAAGACATCACCGCCGGCGAGCGCGATCGATCCTTCGATCTGGGCATAGGCCTGTGTCGTGCGGTTGAACTGGTCGATACCGGCCGAAACGCGTGCGGCGCTGCCGCGATAGCTGCCGGATGCGGAGACGATGTCGTTGCCGCCGAGCGCGCCGCGCAGCCGCCAGCCATAACTTCCCTCCGCCTGTTCTTCGGATTTCACGACTTCCGCCGTCAGCGAATATCCATCGGCATTGGAGGACATGCCGGCGGAGCCCGAGACACCGCCGCCGAACGACCAGGAGAGACCGGCAAAAATGCCGTAAGAGTTGCTGTCTTCGAGGTCCTTATAGGCGGTGATGAAGATATTGCCGTTTTCACCAAAGGGCCGTGTGGCGGAGAGACCGAGAAGGCGGGATCGGCGCTCGTCGAAGGTTTCGAGCTGGGTGTAGGAGAAGTTCAGGCTGGTTTCATCGAAACCCAGCTGCGTGGAAACGGAAATCTGGTCGAGGGCGCGCGGCGGCCGCACGCTGAGCAGTCCGGATATTGGCTGGTTTTTCGATGAACTGGCCGAGACGGAGGCCATGTCGTTATAGTCGCCGAATGCCCGTTGCGATCGTGCATTAATTCTTACCCCGAGCAATTCGGCCTCGACGCTTGCGGAAAGCTGATAGCCGCTTTCATCGCCGAAACGGCTCGATGCGCCGGAAAGTGCCGCCAAGCCGTGGGCCCCGAGCGTGAAAACACCGCCAAGGCCGATATTGTAGAAATCCTCGCCGCCTTCCGCATGGCCTTCGACCGTGAACCCGTCCGATACGCCGTAACGCACCGTCGCCGATCCGAGTGGCCTGTCGTCATAATCGAAAGACGAGGTTCCGTAGTTGCGCCGGGCAAAACCGAGTTCGGCAGAGAAATCGAGGAGGCCCTGCGCCAGCAGGTCCGGCGAGGTATAAAACGGCGTTTCCGACACGATTTCGCGGCCGAGCGCATCCCGCACCACCAGTCTCGCATTGCCCGCGCCGCTGATGACGGGAAGATTGGTGATGGAGAAGGGGCCTTCCGGCACATCCTGCGACAGGTGGCGGATATTGTTGACATAGACATCGACCGTGGAGGGCACGGCGGCGGAACCGGCAAATTCGGGCATGGGCATGGTGACGATATCCGGCCGCAGATCGAAATTCCGGCGGACCTGCAGGCCACCCAGCCGGGTAGGGCGGGTCCAGCTCAGCCCGCCGGTGATCAGGTCGCCGGCCCGGTAGGTCGTCAGCGTTTCTTCGTTCGAATAGCTCCAGGTGGTATCGAGGCGCTGCGTATCGAATTCCGACAGGCGCGATGTGCTCAGAACCTGGGACGAGGACAGGACGCCGAGCGGGCCGAAGACCCGGCTTTCCAGAAGGGCGGAAACGCCGTTGAAATCGGCGAGATCCGACCATGTGCCACCGCCGGACGAACCATAGATCGTGTAATTCACCAGACCTCCAAAATCGCTCGTGGCCTTTTCCTCGGTCTCTTCATCTTCCTCCTGCGTGCTTTTGCCGGAGGCGTCGATCACCTTGCTCGCGCGCGCCGCCATCGACAGGGTGAAATGCACGGACTGGGTGCTTTCATCGTAACGCGCCGTCACATCCGGCAGCCGGGAGAGATCGATCCAGCCATCCGCGCCTATGGCGCTCTCAACCGGAGAAATCCCGATATTCTTCAGCTGATCCGGCTCGATGAGAAGCGATCCGGCGTCGTTTTGGCGAAATGTCGCGATCAGGTCCGTCGAAACATCGTTGATGTAGACTTCGAGCTGCAATTGTCCCGCTTCTCCTGCGGCAAAAGAAGGCGGTGCTGCCGCAGGGGGAATATCCTGCGCCATGGAGAAATTGCCCGAAAAAAAGACCGTCAAACCGGCAATCGTCAAAACGGCAAGGTCAGCCGCCCGAGACGCGCGCCGTCGCATTGACGGGGCCGCCTTCGCTGTCTGCCGAAATCTTCAGCGTGCCGCCGGCCTTGCCGCCCGTTGCCGGAACGAGGAAGGTTGCGGCGGATTTGCCGAGCACGTAGCCCACCAGTCCCTGCTGGCGGCCAATCGGCTGGCCGTTGCCGCCGGAAAGTATCAGGTTGGCGATCCTGATCCGCCTCTCACCGGCGTTCGACACCGAGACCCTGTAACCCTTGCCCTGCGGCGTCACCTTCCAGACCGGCTCCGCATCACCGGTGGAGGCGGGCGAGAAGAAAACGGGTATGGAGTGGCGGACCACCAGATTGACGGTGCCGGATTGCGGTTTTCCCGCCGGCGGCAATTCGTCGACGATGATGCGGTAACTCTCCTCCGCCCTGACGGGTGTTTTGGAAAGCCGGACGATGCGGATGAGATTTTCCGCGCCACCCTTCAGCTGCGTCATCGGCGGGCTGGCGACGACGTCGTTTACCGCCGTGTAGACATCCTGGCCATTCTGCTGGGTCCAGCGGAAAATCCGAACCTGCACGTTGATCGGGGTTTTCGCATCGTTCCAGATGCGCAGGCTGGAGGCCGCCGTCGGGGCCTTGAGATCGAGAAGAACGGGGGCGACCCGCAAGGATGCAGCCTGTGAAGGCGAGACACTCAAACCGGCAAAAAACGCAGCCGCTAAGGTAAAAAGACGCATGCGCGATCCTCCTTATGGCGATCAGTAGTTGAGCGTGGCCGTCACCGTATCGGTATAGACGCCGACCGCAGGTGTCGTCTGGGCAGGTACGCGCCCATAGACAGTGAAGGTCTGCGGTGCCCCGGTTCCCGTGCCCGTTTGCCGGTCCGTTCCAACGGTGTTGCCCCACACCGTACTATGTGCCGCAGTCGTATAGAGCGAGTAGGAAATGGTCGCACCCGCGGGCGATGTCATCAGTCGGTTGGCAACCGTCGCCCCCGAGCCGGCACCGGCGCTGAGGCCGAGGCTATAGGGTGTGCTGGCCGTGCATTGCACGACAATGTTACTGGTCGCGTCGATATTGCTGCCAATCACGCCATTGGTCCCGAAGTCGAGATTGCCGGCTGAATTGATCTGGCATGCCGCCTGAATGGTAATCTGAACGTTGAAATTTGTCGTGGCGACCTGCGCGAGGCCTGATGCCGGTGTGAGAACAAGTGCCGCCAGCGATAACAAGTAGCCTGATGTCGAAAACCTCATGCTGCCTCCCCAAGCTGCCACGCTACCGGTTACCCAGAGAGCGTCTTCGAACTACGCCAAAAACGGGTAATTAGAATGGTCTAATATTCGCGCTGATTTGGTTAATAAATCCTTAATGAAGGGATCGTGAAAAACCACTGGCTGAAATATATTGATGGGTACAATCGAAAGTATATTCACCTGGGCAGGTTGCGGTGCCGGGATCGACGCTAAATCCCTTCTGCGGGTTTTTACTGAAATGCGACATCTTGTCAGCAAGCCCCGGTTGGCGTACTCGAAATCGATAGAAACCCGGGCCGATGAGCAATACCGTTGGGTGGCGCTCTGTATCGGCTCCATAGACATCATGACGTTGGGATTGCGATGAACCTTTACCTGGATTACCTGGCTGAAATCAAAAGCAGAGAACAACAGGGGCTTGCTCCCAAACCGATCGATGACGGTGCACTGACGGCCGAAATCATCGCCCTCATCAAGGATGCCGGCAGCGAGTACCGCGCCGATGCGCTGAAATTCTTCATCTACAACACCCTGCCGGGCACCACGAGCGCCGCTGGCGTCAAGGCTGCCTTCCTGAAGCAGATCATTCTCGGCGAAGTGCCCGTTCCGGAAATCACGCCGTCCTTCGCGCTGGAACTGCTGTCGCACATGAAGGGTGGTCCTTCCATCGAGGTTCTGCTCGATATCGCGCTCGGCAACGACGCCGCGATCGCCGCCGAGGCTGGCGAAGTGCTGAAGACCCAGGTCTTCCTTTATGATGCCGACATGTTCCGCCTGCGCGATGCCTACAAGGCCGGCAATGCGATCGCCAAGGCCGTGCTGGAAAGCTACGCCAAGGCCGAATTCTTCACCAAGCTTCCGGATGTCGAGGACGAGATCAAGATCGTCACCTTCATCGCCGCCGAAGGCGATATTTCCACCGACCTCCTGTCGCCCGGCAACCAGGCGCATTCGCGCTCCGACCGCCAGCTGCACGGCCAGTGTATGATCTCGCCGGAAGCGCAGGCGGAAATCGTCGCGCTGCAGAAGCAGCACCCCGACAAGCGGGTGATGATGATCGCCGAAAAGGGCACGATGGGCGTCGGCTCGTCGCGTATGTCCGGCGTCAACAACGTGGCGCTGTGGACCGGCAAGCAGGCCAGCCCCTATGTACCCTTCGTCAACTACGCCCCCATCGTTGCCGGCACCAACGGCATTTCGCCGATCTTCGCCACCACCGTCGACGTGACGGGCGGTATCGGCATCAACCTCAAGAACTGGGTGAAGAAGCTCGGCGAAGACGGCAAGCCGATCCTCAACAATGACGGCAACCCGATCCTCGAGCAGAAATATTCGGTCGAGACCGGCACCGTCCTCAAGATCGACGCCAAGAACCGCAAGCTTCGTGATGAGGCCGGTACGGAACTGGTAGATATCGCCGCCGCCTTCACGCCCCAGAAGATGGAGTTCATGAAGGCCGGCAGCTCCTACGCCATCGTTTTCGGCAAGAAGCTGCAGACATTCGCGGCCCAGACGCTCGGCGTCGAGGTGACCCCGGTCTTTGCACCGAACAAGGAAATCGCGATCGAGGGCCAGGGCCTCACCGCCGTCGAGAAGATCTTCAACCGCAACGCCGTCGGTGTCACGCCAGGCAAGGTGCTGCATGCTGGCTCGGACGTTCGCGTCAAGGTCAATATCGTCGGTTCGCAGGATACGACCGGCCTGATGACCGCGCAGGAACTGGAAGCGATGGCGGCCACCGTCATTTCGCCGCTGGTGGATGGCGCTTATCAGTCGGGCTGCCACACGGCCTCCGTCTGGGACAAGAAGGCGCAGGCGAACATTCCGAAGCTCATGTCCTTCATGAACAATTTCGGCGTCATCACCGCGCGTGACCCGAAGGGCGTCTATCATTCCATGACGGACGTGATCCACAAGGTGCTGAACGACATCACCGTGGATGACTGGGCGATCATCATCGGCGGCGACAGCCATACCCGCATGTCCAAGGGCGTGGCCTTCGGCGCCGATTCCGGCACCGTCGCGCTGGCGCTGGCAACGGGTGAGGCGACCATGCCGATCCCGCAATCGGTCAAGGTCACCTTCAAGGGCACGATGCAGCCCTATATGGACTTCCGCGACGTGGTGCATGCCACACAGGCGCAGATGCTGAAGCAGCACGGCGACAACGTCTTCCAGGGCCGCATCATCGAAGTCCATATCGGCACGCTGCTCGCCGATCAGGCCTTTACCTTCACCGACTGGACGGCCGAAATGAAGGCCAAGGCGTCGATCTGCATCTCGCAGGACGAAACGCTGATCGAGTCGCTGGAAATCGCCAAGTCGCGCATCCAGATCATGATCGAAAAGGGCATGGATAACGCCGCCCAGACGCTCAAGGGCCTGATTGACAAGGCGGATCAGCGCATTGCCGAAATCCGCTCGGGCGAAAAGCCGGCGCTGAAGCCCGATGACAACGCGAAATATTTCGCCGAAGTCGTCGTGGATCTCGACGTCATCGACGAGCCGATGATCGCCGACCCCGATGTCAACAATGTCGACGTGTCCCGACGTTATACCCACGATACGATCCGCCCGGTCTCCTATTATGGCGGCACCAAGAAGGTCGATCTCGGTTTCGTCGGTTCGTGCATGGTGCACAAGGGCGACATGAAGATCGTCGCACAGATGCTGAAGAACATCGAGAAGTCCGAAGGCAAGGTCGAGTTCAAGGCGCCGCTCGTCGTCGCCGCGCCGACCTACAACATCATCGATGAGCTGAAGGCCGAAGGCGATTGGGAAATCCTGCAGAAATATTCTGGCTTCGAGTTCGATGATCTGAAGCCGAAGACCAGCAACCGGACGGAATACGAGAACATCCTCTATCTCGAACGCCCGGGCTGCAACCTGTGCATGGGCAACCAGGAAAAGGCCGAAAAGGGCGATACGGTTCTCGCAACCTCCACCCGCCTGTTCCAGGGCCGCGTGGTGGAAGATACGGCTGAAAAGAAGGGTGAATCGCTGCTTGCCTCCACGCCGGTCGTGGTGCTCTCGGCCATCCTTGGCCGTACGCCGAGCATCGAGGAATATCGCTCCGCCGTCGAAGGGATCGACCTGACGAAGTTCGCCCCGCCGAAGGTAACGCCGATCGATTCCCAGTCGGTGCATTACTGAGGTCGTGATTGTCGCCGTGCGGGGGCAAGACCGCCCGTGCTGGCGACCCACCGAAAATATCGGTTGAATGACCACAGCGGGGAGAAATCCCCGCTGTTTGTCTTTGATAGAGCGCGAACAGCCCTAGATGCGCGCCTCCAGGACCATGTTGAAAGGCCCCGTAAAGGCTCGGCTGACATGCGTGAACCCACCTGAGCGGATGACTTCGGCAAGCTTCGCTTCGCCAGCCTGGGCGCCCAATCCTTCACCGACTTCCTGATCAAGCGACGTCGGCACACAGATCATGGTCGATGCGTTGTAATAGAGGCGGCCGACGGGGTTCATGTTGTCCTGAGGGCGATCGCCGGCGATGGGCTCGACGATCATCCAGGTGCCGTCCTTTTTGAGGATACGGGACATGTGCCCCGCGCACCCACGCGGATCCCCCATATCGTGCAGGCAGTCGTAACTGGTTATGAGATCGAAGTCCTTGTCCTCGATGTCCTTGGCCGTTGCCGCAAGGAACTTGACCCGGTCATCCACCCCGTGGTTTCGGGCATGCCTGTTCGCCTCTTCGATGGACGGTTCGTGGAAGTCATAGCCTATGAAGCTTGTGTTGGGATAAGCCTCGGCCATGAGAATCGTCGAAAAACCGACGCCACAGCCGACATCGGCGACCTTGGCGCCCTTCACCAGTTTTTCCTTGACGCCTTGCAGGGCAGGCAGCCACGATTGCACGATATTGTTCACATATCCCGGACGGAAGAACGCGCCCGTTGCGCAGAACAGGCAACCTGCGGTGTCTCCCCACCGCACCCCGCCGCCCGTGCGGAAGCTCTGCTCGACCTTCGGTTCTCCCTCGATCATCGCGGCCACCAGATCGAAAGCCCCTTCCAGATAGACGGGACTGTCCTTGTTGACGAACACCATCGCCTGCTCGGGTGAGAGACTGAACATCCCGGAGCCGCCGTCGTAGTCGATGTATCCGTTTGCCGCCTGTGCCAGGGCCCACTCCCTGACATATCGCTCCGACAGGCCGCCAGATGCCGCGGCCAGCCCTGCGGATGTCAGCGGCCCGGCGCGATGCAGCGCATCGAACAGGCCCAGCCTCAAGCCGATCCTGACAGTCGGAACGCTGAAGGCGCCACCAAGGTCACCCAGCATTTTGCCAATGAAAGAATGCAGTTTTGCTTCGTCGAGCTGTGTCATCTCATTCCCCCCAATTTGCTTCGTTGGCGGGCAAAGGCTGACCGCAAATTGATGCGTCAGTGAATGCTCGTAGGCCATATAACATAGCCGAATACCCCTTAAACCGATATCGCTCTTTTCGGTGGTGCGTTCCTGTCCGGGGTCACCCACACGGGCGATAGACGATGGTTTGGGGAAGTCGTAAACTGGTCGGCAGAGGAGGCAACGATATACTCTTGGGAGGAAACAATGCCTATCTTCATGGACCGGCACGAGCTTGCCGGAGTTTCAGCGGCGGATATTGCCGCAGCACACCTCAAAGATATCAACATCCAGGATCGGTATGGCGTCAGGTTCTTAACCTACTGGTTTGATGAAAGGCGTGGCACGGCCTTTTGCCTTATGGACGCTCCGGATGCCGAAACCGCGCAGTGCGTGCATCGGGAAGCGCACGGCTTTGTCGCCAGCGAAGTGGTGGAAGTTGCCCTCTCGGCTGTCGAAGCGTTTCTGGGGCGAATACAGGATCCGGTAGCGGTTGGGACTGCCTCGAAAAACATGGACGCCGGCCACCGCGCGATCCTTTTCACGGATATTGTCGGTTCAACCGAAATGACGTCGCGCCTCGGTGATCGTATGGCGACGGAACTCATCCGGGCGCATGATGCTCTCGTGCGTGGTTGTCTGGGGCGACGATCGGGACGGGAGGTCAAACACACCGGTGATGGCATAATGGCCGTGTTCTCCTCCACGCCATTTGCCGTGGACTGCGCCATTGATATCCAGCGCGAGTTCCATCGCTATAACAGCGAAAACGGCGAGCCGCTTCACATCCGCATCGGACTGGATTGTGGGGAGCCGATCGAAGACAGCAATGATTTCTTCGGCACCACCGTGCAATTGGCCGCAAGACTTTGCGCTGCCGCCCAGAGCGATCAAATCCTGATATCGGACAAGACCTTCCAGGAATATGGCGGCGCCGATGTCCTCGTGCATGGCGATCGCTACAGTCTGAAAGGATTTGCCGAACCGGTTCTCGCTTATCGCTGCGAATGGCTGCATTAGCGACGGCCTGTGCCGCGATCGGAAGGATCACATTGTCCTTGCGCAATATTTGACGCTGAGAGCGTCCGCTGAAACATGGCGCAAGCCACCTGCGCCGTGTGATGGGGAATGTATGCTGCCATCTGCGTCAAAATGGCTGATGTTGTCTGCAGCGGTTTTGAAGTAGTGTTTCCTAACAATAGACAGTATCGAGTCACAGCCTGGAATATCTGAAATGTGGGATTTTTTCCCTATAGTCTTCTTGCCGTTCAAGCTTCTCGTGTTAGGCGTAGGCATGTTTTTCGCCATCAAGTGGCATCACGACCAAGCGAAGAACAAGTAACGAAACCCGCGAACCTTAAGCGCCCACGGATTAGAGAAGCGCCGCCCATTTAGTCCGCCTGTGTGCTGGCGTAGGCAACGCCAGCACAATTGCGCTTGATCAGACGCCTTGCCCCCAAACGGTGCAAGGCGGAAAGGCAGTGATCAATCGGGACGCTGCAGCAAAGCCAGAGCGACCGTGGATGCGGCCAGGATCGCGGTCAGAGCCAACGGAGCGGTAGCACCGTAGGAATCGACGATATAGCCGCCAAAAACCGCACCGATACTGATAGCCACCTGAAAAGAAACGACCATCAGGCTGCCCGCTGCCTCCAGGGCATCGGGCGCGCCGCGGGAAAGGTTGGTGGGCAGCACCACAGGCGCCATGCCGAAGGCAAGGCCCCAAAGTGCGACGAGAGCAAATGCAGCACTGGTATGAACACCCCAGACAACGAGGGCGATCGTAGCAAATGCCATCAGGGCGGCGGTGACGATGAGTGCGAGGCGGATACTGGTGTCAGCCATCCGGCCACCCAGCACATTGCCGATTACGGAGGCGACGCCAAAGCCGAGCAGGGCGAGGGCAATCGGCGTGGTGTCAAGCAGCGTCACCTGTTCGAGGAAGGGACGCACATAGACCGAACCGGCAAAATGTCCCGTCATCAGCAACAGGATTGCAAGCATCCCCAGTTGCACGCTGCGCCGCCGCGTCAGCCGCAGAACATCGGAAAGACTGTTGCTCGTGCTTGCCGGCAGCGACGGCAGGCTGAATATCTGCAGCAGCATGGCAATTATGGCAAGTCCCGCCGTCATCGACATGGCGATGCGCCATCCCAGCCAGTCACTGATCAAGGCGCCCATTGAAGGGGCAGCGATGGTGGCAAGCGAAACGCCGAGGGTGACGATAGCCATGCCGCGGCCGGTCGAATTTGCGCCGACGAGCCGCGCCACAACCGCAACCGAAAGCGCCCAGAAACCGCTGAGCGCGATCCCCAGTCCCGCCCGGCCTACCAGCAATAGCCAGAAATCGCCAGCAAATGACGCCAGAATGTTGGAGCCAATCGCCAGCGCGCTAAGGCCGACAAGCACGGTCTTGCGGTTCAGTTTGCCGATCAGAACATTGCTCAGCAAAGCCGTCACGGCGCCTACGGAAGCGGTCGCCGTCACGACCTGTCCGGCAGTACCCTCGGTAATGCCGAGATCGCGCGCCATGGGCGTCAACAATCCCGCCGGCAGGAACTCGGCCGATACCAGCGCAAAGCTGGTGGCCGCCATCGAAAGAACCGCGAACCAGGTCGCAGCGGTCCATGCGGGTTGCTCGGCGGCCTCCAGGGCAATTGTTGACCCATCAAATTGGGATGTCGTGTCCGTCATGGTTTCTCTCCTTGAGTTGGGAGAGTTTTAGACGAATTTTTTCGGATGATATGTATCTAAAAATCCGAATTTCATGCCTATTCCTCCGAAATTTGTGCGTTGCACAACGTTCGGCCGCTCATGTGCGTTGCCGCTGTCCTGGATTCATAACCTGACTGAAACGCAATCGCCGAGGACGGACAGAGGCAGATTGCGATGCCGGTAGCCGGCAGCTTCCAGGCCAATGACGCCCTGGCGCTACGTCGTGCCGCGGTCGAAGGAATGGGAATTGCCGTGCTGCCGCGTTTCGCAGCGGCGGGGAAAACGCCGCCGTACGCCCTACGGCAGATATGGGGGCGATTCCCGTCGCAAGATTCGTCGCTTCATGCCCAAAACACCCAGCTTCCACGCTAGGCTGGGAAGCCTTCACGCCGTCTCAAGGTGCGAGGATTGCATTCCCTGCGCGATAAGCGGCGCGGGAGACTTCGAATGCGGGTGGGAAGCGTTAAGTCGCCGAGCCACGATATCGTGGTTGAGCCACAGGACGGGACCGGAGGGTTCGGAAGATTCGCCGAAAATTAGCTGCCCGGTTGCCTTCAGAACGAGACCGCTCAGAAGGTCGCTGATCATCACCTTGCCATCCCGATGCATCTGGGTGATCTCGTTTGACGTGCCGATGGTCAAATCGGCCTGTGCCTGGCTATTTGCCATGGGCCAAGCCGAAAAATCATAGAACGGACGCATGACCTCGCTGGCCTGCATGTCGGTGATCTTCCGGAAAACATCCGTCATGGTCAAGCCGTCGGCCAGAAGCTGCTGGCAGGCCTGCCACTGTTCATCTGCCCACTGGCCACCGTTTTCTTTCTTCAACGCAAGCAGCAGCGGTATCAGGGGCAGCTCGATACCCGTGAACACATCGGAGGAATTGGTCCGGATTTCGGGGCAGTTATAGACAGTTGCCTTGATCCCTGTCGCCCAGGCTTGCTCTGCAATGCCTTCGAGCCGCATCTTCGCATAACCTTGGGTGTAGTTGGTGTAGGTCTGCCAACGATAGCTTCCGTCAATGAGGACCGCCGATCCGTGGTAACCATAGGCCGTGTACCGCACTTGTCCGCCCGAAGCTTCCACGCGCTCGCGGATCGCCGCGCTGAAATCAATGAGATGGCGAAAGGTGTTTGCGGAGACATCCTCAAAATTCTGTAGAATGAGCTTTCCCATGTCACTGTCGAGCAAGGTCTGCGACGACATGTGGCGAGTGCCAGTTCCCTTGTAGATTCGATTGGCGACGACCAGGAATACCTTCGCCTTCGGAATACCCCCGGCCATTGTGTGGGCGAAGAAAACATTGCGGCCATCGGCGATCATTCCGTCCAGAACGGTCATGACCTTTGAAAGCGACTCCGTGAAACGCGCAGTGGCGATGTCGCGGCATTGGCCGACATAGTCCCAGTCGAGCTTGTCGTGTTCCCAGCTCTCAAGCGTCATCTTTGCCAGAAGATCGGTGGGAGTTGGGCCGTCTGCGGGCGCATCGAGATCGAAACCCGCCATAAGAGGTATGTTGATGATCCTGCCGCCCAACTGGGCCTCCGCCGAAGACAGTTCCTCGGCGTTGAGCGGCCGCAGTGCGTTGTTCTCGTCGCGCCGCCCGACGGTGATCCCCACAATCTCCATTCCAGCCCGTCTGGCCTCGTCGAGCAAGCCGGTGGCGTATCCGCGACCGAACAGTTCTCCGAAGAGTACGAAAACATCGCCTTCACGGAAGACCGTGTTCTCGGAAAGATGATTCAATGCAACCGGATTTTCCATACTGTCAGCTCTTTAATTCGTGTGTCGTCGAGCAATGGCTCATACGGATTTTCACAAAGACATGACCGCACAGGCACAAAATGGGAACTCATTTTCGGTGACCGTTCATTTCAAAACGTGAAGTCGGTCTCCGTTAGTCCTCCAATACAGGGAAGTGCCGAGGCCGTGGCAGGTCGGCACACCGATATGGACCCTCAGGTGGCAGCGGCAAAATAGTCAGAGCCAGCGGCGAACCTCGGCCTTGTAGCGGCGGTAGTCGTCGCCGAACTTCTCTTCGAGATAGTGCTCTCCGCGGGCAATCGCTTGCGTCTGGACCGCGACCAGCACCAACGGGAGCAAGGCGAAAGTGACCGACCCCTCGAAGCCGATCGCAAGGCCTGCATAGATAATTGCCATGCCGAGATACATGGGATTGCGGGTCCATCGATAAGGACCGGTCGTTGCGATAAGGGGCGTTGGCTGCGACGGCCGAACGTTAGTGACCAATAGCTATGCTGTCTTTCGCGCCTCTTACGGCCTTCGGCTTTCCGGAACCCGATGTTTCCGGCAAAAAGCAACCCTCCGGCGGGAGGTTTCGAGCGGTGCCAGCCCTACAGGGCTGGAAGGCAGGACGGATGGAGGGGAAAGGTCCGTCCGATTTCTGAATGCGAGCACGCCAAAAGGTTTCTAGCCTGGCGAAATAAGTCGCAACGGCTCGCTCCCAGCTTTTTATAATCCTTACCCTACGGTCGCATCATAATATCGGATCTGCTGCAACCCTTGTGAGTGTTTAGCGAGCGCGGGAGGGCCTGCTCTCAGAGGCGCAGCTGGCTTTTCGCTCAGGCTCCTCTTCAACAGTTGCCCCGATTAGCCCATCACGGCCTGTCAGTCTACTAGCGAGCAATAAGCGGATTTTATGCACTGGAATTGTCATTTGCGATGTCACGAATTCTTGCATGGACGAAACGGCCACGCGAAATTCACGGAAATCATATCGGTGAAACAGTCGGATCAAGCAGTGTCATCAGTTTTGGAGTTTGTCGTTTTCCCATTGATCGTGGGCGCGTTTTCGTTTCCGCTCCTGCCGCGTTTGTTGGAGGAATTTACCCGCGAACGTGACAAATGGATTTCACCCGAATTTGAGGAGTTGCGAAGTCTGATTTCCGACGAGAACGTTCCCGCGTCTTTGCGCGACTTGTCGAAGAAACGATACAATGCCGAGGCATTCTTCATTCTTACGGGTATCAAGCCTAAAAACGCGAATGAACTGGGAGCGCTGCTCGAGCTCGAGCGCGCGATCGAGAGCAAGTTTAGCTGGAGGACGCTGAGAACCATCTATCCCGTGCATCTGTTCCCGTCTAATGGAAGTCTGTCTGTCAGGATTACTGCCGGTCAAACGGTAGGCCACTACATGCTGTATCTGCTGGGATTAATGATTACAGTCAGTGGTGGCGCGACTTTGTATTCAGTTGTTGATAAGGAATCTGTGTTTGGCGTTGCTATGGCGATTATCGCCCCGATACAGATTGGAATATTATTCGGTCTGCAGTATCTGGATACCCCCTATAGAAATGCGAAGTCCGTCCAGAAATATATAAAGGACAAGTCATCCAGCAGTCACCGCTCCTGCATCGCCTCAGACGCCACCTGCGCGACTGGCGACCAGAAATAGTCAATGATCCTGCGTGTGCCGGTCTTGATTTCGACTGACACCGCCATGCCAGGTGAAAGCGGTCGCATCACCCCGTCATCTCTGCGTGTGCTTCTTTCGTGGCGGGATAAAATCGTCCGATATCGTGAGTGATGAGAGTGGTTGCTGTTGTCATCGCAACGCTACTCCAATCTCGCCTTCACAACTGTGATTCGAAAGTCTGCTGAACACATCAAGTGGTTTAATTTTTTATTAACAGCTTATTGACTTCTGCATTAATTCATATTCTTATATGAGGATATTCAGTTCGACCTTCATGAAGAAAGTCGATAAGATGGTTTTTTCATCAAGTTTATTCATATTTATGTTTCTACCGATTGCGCTCGGTGTCTATTTTTCCGTTCCCTTTCGGTACAAATCACTAATTATACTTTTGTTCTCCTACCTTTTCTACGGATGGTGGAGGATAGATTACCTTGCCCTGCTTTTTCTCGTGACGCTCTGGAGCTATAGCTTCGGAAAGCTGATCTATGTGGAGCGGACGGCGCAAGCGCGAAAAAGATTGCTGATTGTTGCGATTTCCGGGCCTCTACTCGTGCTCGGTTATTTCAAATACTGCAATTTCTTTATGGACAGCCTTGCGGACCTCTTCAATGGGGGGGCCCCGTTTACATCGTGGCATGCGCGAATCTTGCTACCGATCGGTATCTCGTTTTATATTTTTCAGGCGATTTCTTATCTGATCGATATTTATAGGGAAGACGCGCCGCCAGCGCAGAACTTCTTCGATTTTGCAGCATTCAAGGCTCTGTTCCCGCAATTGGTCGCCGGTCCGGTCCTGCGTTACAAGGACCTTGCCCGTCAGTTCACGTATCGCGAGCATTCGCTTGAGCTTTTTGCCGAAGGCGGCATTCGTTTTTTTGCGGGGCTGGCCAAGAAGGTATTGATCGCGGATTCCGTCGCACCCATAGCGGATGCGATATTCGCCAAAGCCGATCCGACGTTTGCCGAGGCCTGGCTTGGGACCATCGCTTATTCGATACAGCTGTATTTCGATTTTTCGGGCTATTCCAGCATGGCCATCGGATTGGGGATGATGATGGGATTCCGTTTTATCGAAAATTTCGACTGTCCCTATATTTCCCGTTCCATCACGGAATTCTGGCGTCGCTGGCATCTCAGCCTCTCGGCCTGGCTGCGGGACTATCTCTATATTCCGCTTGGGGGAAACCGGCTGGGAACGGCAAGGACGTATTTCAACCTGTTCATTACCATGGTGCTGGGCGGACTGTGGCATGGCGCGAACTGGACCTTCATCTTGTGGGGTGTTTGGCACGGCGGGCTCCTGGCATTGGAGCGCGTGCTCGGGATTACGCCGTCCGATAAACGCTCTCTGGTGGCGCTGGGTGGTACCTTAGTGCTGGTCATGCTCGGCTGGGTCATGTTCCGATCACTCGACGTGCACAGCGCGGTCGACATGTATCGTGGAATGTCAGGCCTCAACGGATTTCATATCCAGCCGGATATCGCCTGGCAGATCAAAAACTTCGCTCTCGCTTCCCTGGCCGTTGGCGTGGCGGTGGTATTTATTGAGCCGTGGTTCAACCGAACTTTTCCGGCCGAGCGATTGATCCATATGCCACGTCACCCGTCTACTGCGGGCTTCGCTTTGGCGGCGACGGGCATCGTCTGCTTCTTTGGCATGATTTCGATATTGAAGCTGACGGCCGACAATGATTCACCCTTCCTCTATTTCCAGTTTTAGGGAGTACGGCGCATGATCTCACCACGTTTGCTTTCAACCGCGTCGGTTCTCTTTCTTTTGCTGGCCGGTGCCGGAATAACCGCCAATTATGTGGTCGATATACCGGATGAGGACCTGAAAGTGGACGATCTTGCCGATATCTGGACCGGGAAGGTCGCCAGTCGGCTTGAAGAAGGCTATGAGCGGGAATTGCCGTTCAGCAATTTCGCCGTCGAATTTTTTAATGCAGTTTCTCTCGGTGTTTTCGGAGAAGCTAGGAAAGGAGCGATCGTTGGCCGGGGCGGCTGGCTTTTCACGGCAGAGGAGTTTGCTTGGAGCCGAACATCGGAGGCCAACCTTGCAACGTCTTTCCAGACGATTGCCGATGTGCGCTCCAGATTGGCAGAAGCAGGCGCTACTTTGATTATAGTACCGATCCCGCCCAAAGCGCAAATCGTGGCCGGGCAACTGGGCAGCAACGTTTTGCCGGAAACCAACGCCGATCTTTATGAGAGATTTATGTCGTTCCTGAACAAAAAGGGGATAGCGGCCGCAGACGTGGCCGCGACGTTTGGTTCTGCAAAGCCTGAAGAACTTTTTTTGCGATCGGATACGCATTGGACGGTCAAAGGCAGCGGTCTGGCGGCCAAGGCGGCATGCGCCTCCATTCCCCATCGCGATCAGTTGATGAAAACGGTATTTGACAGCGTATCACAACACGAGGTCAACCATGTCGGCGATCTCGCAAAGTTTGTCGATGCCGGCTGGATGTTGTCCGGGACTGGTGCGGGCTCAGACATTATCCAACCCATATCGGCTGCGGCCAGGGCGGATCACGCCGATGCGCTATTTGCTGATGGCGAGGCTGGAGCTGGGCCGGCGGATCAAGTCGCGCTGGTCGGGACGAGCTATAGCGCGAACCCGCTTTGGTCGTTTGAAGATCAGTTAAAGACGACATGCGAGGTGGACGTTCTCAATTACGCTAGTGAAGGAAAGGGGCCTTTTGCGCCGATGCAGGATTTTCTGGAAAAACTCCGCTCGCAAACGGCTCCAAAAGTCGTATTGTGGGAAATACCCGTGCGTTATCTGGACGATGTTGTGTAAATATATGAATTTTACGCGCGAATATTGCAATTTATGGTTTTCTTTATTCAAATAAACATATAGTATGTATGTAAATAGCGTATTGTACATGGCATATTGCAATTTTATACCGTAAGATTTGCAAATATATTTCATTGATGGATTCTGCTATGAGACACTATCTCGAAAAGAGAGTGCTCGGTCTTCCTGACGAAGTGTTGCCTGTTGATAGGTTATTGACAGCGCCGGCTTCTCAGGCAGGGGAGCAATCCGCTATCGTCAATTGGAGCGAGAGCCTTCCAGCCCATCTGCTGTTTGTGCTTGGCCTCGCCAGCCTGATCGCGATCGTCCCGGAAGGCGTGCTTTTTGGCGCGAACGCGGGTCTCTTGTTCGGTCTCGGCGCACTTGCCGTCTGGCGGTATTTTTGGGGTGTCCTGCATTTCGTGCGGTCCAACATCTACCGACGAGTTGTCTTCCCAAAAATGCGCATTCGAGCGGATCATCACCTACAGCGTAGTGCGGAAAACGGGCGCGCGCCCCATGCCTATCTCATCGTAACCAGTTTTCGCATCGACGGCGACACGACAGCCGAGGTCTATCGCGCCGCGTTCCGGGCAGCGCTTGCTTCTCGGGGCGGGGCGACGGTCATCGCATCTATCGTGGAAATGTCCGACCAGCGCCTGATCCGTTCGATGCATCGGCTTATTTGCGGCGAAAACACCGATATCCGCCTCGTGATTGTCCGCATCAATGGCAGCGGCAAGCGGGATGCGCTGGCTTACGCGTTTCGGGCCGTCTCCAAGCTGGAGCCGAAAGGCGATGACGTCGTGGCAGTTATCGATGGCGATTCCGTCGTGCCCGAGAACCTCGTCGATCGATGCGCCGGTTTCTTCGCGGATGGTCGCGTTGGTGCGTTGACCACGGATGAAACCTCGCGGGTACGTGGAAAATCGTCATTTCACGTCTGGTATTCGTTGCGGTTTGCGCAACGCCACATTCTCATGTCGTCGAACGGGCTTTCAAGGCGCGTTCTGACGCTGACGGGCAGAATGTCGATGTTCCGCGTCTCGGTCATCACCAATTCCGATTTCATTCGGCAGGTGGAACGGGACTATATCGAGCACTGGCGTCTCGGCAGGCTGAAGTTCCTCACCGGCGACGACAAGTCGAGCTGGTACTGGCTGCTGCGCAACAATTATCACATGCTGTATGTGCCCGATGTCACCGTCTCGACAGTTGAAGACCCACCGTCAACAGGCTTTTTTCAGGCCGCGGCGCAATTGATGACACGCTGGTTCGGCAACATGCTGCGGACAAACGGCCGTGCACTAGCACTTGGTCCCTGGAATATCGGTTATTTTACCTGGTGGACGATCTTCGATCAGCGCATCTCGATGTGGACGTCGCTTGCCGGCCTCGTCATGGTCATCCTGATCGGGCTTTTTGAAAATCCACTCATTTTCGCGGCCTATTTCGCCTGGGTCCTGCTGACCCGCTACATCATGACGCTGATGCTGTTCAATTCCCGACCGCGGGTTTCGATTTTCTACCCCTTCTTTATCTATTTCAATCAGGTTTTCGGCTCGATCATAAAAACCTACATTTTCTTCCACCTCGATCGCCAGAAGTGGACGCGGCAGAAAACAACCCTGTCCGCCAATGGCACGGGTCGAGCCGCCGCGCTGAAAAACGCCTCTTCCACCTACATGCATGTTTTATCGATTACCCTGTTTGTAACCCTCATATCGTTGCTCGTCGGTCAATTGTCGGTCCCAGGCATTGAGGCGACGACTGCGATTTTCGGTATGCGCTGACCCGCGAAGGAGCCCAAAATGAATATGAGCATTGTGAGTTTCGAAGCGGATGAGCAACGCCAGCATGCGCGCTATAAGTTGCCGCTGAAATGTGTCATCGATCAGCACAGATATTCATCGATCGACTGGTCTTTGGGCGGGGTGGGCGTCGCTACAGGCGATGTCACCTTCGAAGAAGGACATGTTCTGCCCCTGCAGTTGCAAATCCCTCTCGATGGTTTCGACATGATGTTGCCCGTGAAAGCGGAAGTACGTCATTCCAGCGCGGAGACTGGCCGTACGGGTTTCAAATTTGTCGGTACGTCTCCGGCCGCGCAGCGTATGCTGCGTTATATTCACGATTCCTACATCAGTGGTGAGCTCGTCGAGGGTAACGACATTCTCGATTTCGCCAGACGCGCTTCCGGCGAGGTCAAACTGCGGCCACGAAAGTCGGGTGAGGCGGTACCGGGCGCTGGCAAATTCCGAAAAGCCGTGGGCATTGTCGCCACGCTGGTCCTGTCGCTTGCGCTTGCAGCGTTTCTGGCAAGCAGCCTCTATAAACGTCTCTGGGTCTTCGAGGCCGATAGTGCGGTGGTGACGGTCGATACGGTTCCGGTTCTTGCACCTGCCAACGGCATTATCACCAATCTGGTGACCGGACCGGTAAAAAGTGGTGAGCGGATTTTGACCGTTCTGACCGAGAGCGGACAGAGCACGTCGGTCGTCGCATCGTGCGATTGCACCGCCGAGCCCATCGGTCTGGCTGTCGATACGCAGACCAAGGCCGGAGCGCAGGTGTTGGGGCTGCGTCATGCGGATGCCAAACCGCACGTGGTTGCCATGGTGGATCGCTCACATATGATGGCGCTCTATAAGGCGCCGCATGTCAGCGTCGACCTGCCGCAGGGCACGGTTCTGCATGATGTGACGGTGTCTCAGTTGCCAAAAGTCAGCGAACAGTCCGCTGCGACCAGCAACCGTGTAGCAGTCAGGATCGATCTTGGCGGACACGACCTGTCGGCCGAAATCGGTACACCCGCTGTCGTTCGCTTCGACAACGGACCATGGTTCGGCCTGAACCAATGGTTTGCGGATATGACGGGCAGAATCCTGCCGAAGTAAGTGGTTGCGGGAGGTTTTGCCCCCCTCTGCTAATGGGGGCTGGCCGGCTGCCATATTGAATGACAGTTGCAGGAAATTCATGTGCAGGCGGGACCGTCTCGGTCTCTGACGGGCATCCGTTGCCTGCATTCCGGTTCTCTGAACGCAATTATCGAGCAGCTTTTACGACACAGACCTGACGAAGGAAGCATGATGACACGCGACATCATCCACCTATCAAGTTCCAATTGCCGGTGGCTGCCGAAAACGGGGAGCACCCTGATATCGCTGCGCGTGGCGGCGTTGTCGATCTGCCTGGTCTTTCCCACCGGGCACTGGCCGGTTGCCTCCTCGGTCGCTTTGGCCCAGCAGTCCCCGGCAACGCAGTCACCGGCGTTGGGCAAAGCCGATGCCGTCATGTCGGACATTACCGCGAATGTTCTGAAGGCCGATGATGCGACAGACGCCCGGCAGCGCCGCGCATTTCTCGATGCGGCGCATGCTGGCTTGACACAACTGAAATCGTGGGCGGCGGCGGATTCCATCGAGGCAAACACTGCATTGAGCAAGCTGGCCTCCGATGGAATAGATGCCGACAGTCTGGTTTCCGCCAGTATCTCCGCATTGCAGGAGCAGATGAAGAGCCGTATCGCGGATCCGGAGCAAAGAACCGAGATGCGCGTGCGGATAATGGAGCTGATCGAGGCTCTTTCTCTGCCGGAATTGCAGGTCGCCGCCTTGGGAGGCTATGCGGCTCTCGTTGCGAAGGGCGACAAGTCCAATGCCATAAGTCTGATGGAGAAGGCAGCCGACCGTGCCGATTTCATCAAGGACGAGACGGCAAAGAACGCGGCGCTGAACACCCTAGCGCAAACGGCCACGATCATCGATCCTCAAATATCCTCCGTCCTTGCCGACAAGGCGATTTCGCGCATGTGGCCGACACGCATGCGTGGCTATGCCCGCTACGATCTGGCCCTGCGAATTCTTGCGGGCAAACAGATCGAAGGTAAACAAGTCAGCGCCGCTTCCACTGACGCCATTGTGGCGCAGAGCGTCGGCGCCCTCAAGAAAGACGATCTGGAGTCGGCATTGTTGTGGGCGCTGGCGATCAATCCGGAAGATTCCGAAGCGCGTAAAAAAGCAGTCGACAATGTAGCGGATCTGGCCCTCAGCGAAGGCAAGCTGGAATGGATGCCAGTGCTGGCCACCAGCCTTGCGGACAATAGCGATCAGGAAGATTTGATTGAGAAGATCGTCAAGCAGCGTATCGAGGCCGGGCGTGGGCTGGATGCAGCAAGGTTGGCAGAATATTTGCCGGAAAGCGCTTTGCGCGCCGAGCTTGATTTCATGCTGGCAACCGTGTTCGCCAAAAACGATCTGGCGAAGATGGCGGATGCTTCCTATGCCAATGGAAACGCCGTTCTTGCGGGCCTGTCCGGCCCTGAGCGTGGAGTGGCGGTGGTGGCGGCGGCCGAAAGCGCCATCAGCCTCGCGCGACTGGATGATGCCTTGGCGCTGGTGCAGGATTTGCGCGCGGCCAAGGATGGCGGCAACACGATTGCCAATCTCGCCAAAAACCTCGCGGACGCCGACAGGCTGAAGGACGCGGAGAAGCTGCTGCCCTTTCTCCAGGGCGGCAATGACCGCGATAAGGCGGTTGCCGGTATCGCCCGCGTGAAGGCGCGGGAAGGTGATATTGCGGCGGCCAGGAGTGCGCTCGAAATCATCACCAATAGCCGCGACAGGGGACGCGTACAGTCCGAACTGGCGCGCACGCTCGCCAAAAAGGGTGAAACGGACGATGCGAAGTCGGTTGCCCTTTCCATTCAGGACACGGAGTTCCGGATAGAGGCGCTGCTGCGGCTGGCTTCGGTTGCCAATGACAGCAAGGGCAACGGCGATTTCGATGCGCTGGTTGGCGAAGCGGTGAAAGTTGCAGCCGGTGAGGACAAAAAAGATAGCCGCGACAAGGGATATCTGAAGATCGTTGAAGTGCTGACCGATGCGCGCAAGACCGACGCAGCGAAGCAACTGATTGATCGTATTGCTGACGAAAAAATCAAGGCCCGGGCCGCCAGCATGATTGGCAAACGTGCTGCGCTGAATGGCTTCGGCGGTGAGGCATTGACTTATCTCGCGTCATTCGCGGGTGCAAGGGAGGATGAGGCACTCAAGGCGGACGTTCTGGTTGCTGCTGCGGCAAATCCGGCGATGCTCAAATTCGCATCGGGCCAGGCGACTGCACTGAAGGATCACATGTTGCGTGTCCGGACAGCGCGTGCCATCGCGGAGGCCAGTTTCCGGTCTCTCGATGTGCGTCATCTCGGTTGGGGCAAAGGGAGCCCGGCCGATTACCTGGCCATGCAACAGACTCCGAGGCTTGAGGCTGCGGCAGAAGTAACACCCGCTGCCGCGTTCAGCGATGGCAGGCTGACACTTGCACGGCGGGAAGGCAGGATGAGCCTTCCCGATACCTACACCTATCCCGGCCTTTCCGTGCGTGCCGGCACGGTGCGTGAGAATGTGCCCCTGCCGCAGCCCGGTCATGCCGCCGTTACGCTTGCCAATCTCAGTCCCTATAGCGACAAGTTCATGGAAGATCTGGCTGCGGGCAACACGGGGCTGTCTTTCGCGGCTGAAGCGCAGGGCCTTCCTTATCCGCGCATCATCGTTATCCAGAGCGGTGTCTACACTCTCGGCAGCCTGGCAAGCGAACTGGATGCTGGCGATGGTTTTCCGTTGGTAACACGCGAAAATGATGTCGTGACACTGCGCGCCCCGGTTCTGGTGGCGGAGGGGGCGACGTTGATCCTGTCGGGACAGGAAGCGACCGCCTATCGTCTTTCCGCGACGGCCGGCAGTTTCATTTCCGTGGCTGGAACGCTTTACGTCCAGGATACGACCGTCACATCCTGGGATGAGGCGACCGGAACACCACGTTACTCGGATAAGGAAAAGCGTCATGTTTTCCGGCCTTATATCATCGGCTGGAGTAATTCACGGCTGATGATCGGCGGCTCCGTGCTGGACGCGCTAGGGTACGCGGCGCCCAAGTCCTTCGGCCTCGCCTTTTCTGCCGGTCCCAAGACCGTGGCGCAGAGGATAAGTGGCGCGCGTGCCCCAACGGGGATCGTTGTCGACAATTTCTTCCACAATTTCGAATATGGATTCTACTCCTATGAGGCAGACGATGTCAGTCTCGTGGGCAACGAATATCGCGACAACGTGCTCTACGCGATCGACCCGCACGATCGCTCTCATCGGCTGCTGATTGCCCTCAACACCACCTATGACACCAAGGCCAAACACGGCATCATCGTCTCGCGTGAGGTGAATTTTTCCTGGATCGTCGGCAATGTATCCCACACCAATGCCGGCTCGGGCTTCATGATCGACCGCAACAGCGTCGACAATTTCATTTATGCCAATGTCGCCTTCGACAACAATCAGGATGGCCTGACACTCTTTGAGAGCAGCTGCAATCTGGCTGTCGGCAACCGGTTCTTCGACAACAAGCGTGCGGGCATCAAGATCCGCAACAGCTGGGACGTTGGCGTTCATGAGAATATTCTGGAAAACAACGCTCAGGATGCAATCCACGGCTATATCAGCAACTTGCGGGCATCTCCTGCTAACGCATTGCGCGATTTTGAGTTTGATCCCTATCTGCCGTTGACGACCTTTGCGGCCAGCGGCAACCGCATCCATGGAAATGGCGGCGGCATCAAGGTTGACGGGACGTCGGGTCTCAGCCTTTCCGGCAACGACTATCTCAATCAGGTCGGCCGGCTGATCGATGGTGATGGTCGGGCGATGGAAGGCCATATGCTGCGCTTCAACGAGCGCGAAAGCGTGCTGATAACCTCGACGGTGTGCCGGCCGAAACGCCCGGAAGCCTATAGCTGCCGTTTCCGAGATGCAGGGTTTTTCAATGGCGACGGCCAATTCGCAATCTTCGCGGAAGACGCACTGACCGACACCTGCACAAATGTTTCAAACTCCGTTCAGTACGAGAACTTCAACGGGACGGGAGGCCGAAGCTGATGGCAATATTTTCCGGGATTCCTGGCGGAAAAATTTCCCTGAGACGCGGTATCGTTGTCGCCTTTGGTGTCTGGTTTTGTGCCACCTCGGCCGCAACCGCAGCAACTGCCTATGACGGACTTTTCGATGTTGCGGCCCGCAAGGCGGCAATCGCGGCGGATACCTCGGGGCACCTTCGCAAACAATGCCTTGCGATCAAGGCTGATAGCAAATGGCTTGATCTCGAGGTCGTCGAGGGATTTCGTCCGACCGCCGGTTACGGCAGCGACCGTGCCGGTGCGCAGTTCGCCTGGGCCGTGATGGTGCTTTCCGGGCGCTCGCTTGGCGGTGACGCTGCGTCCACCACGATGCTGCGTAGCCTTTTGAACACCTGGGCGGATCGTGGCGCCTTCGAAAAAACGGAGGTCGGGCACGACGCTTATTATGCGCTGAAACGCGCACTTATGCCGACCATTACGGCATTTTCGATCATTCGCGACGAGCTGCCGGACGCGGAACGGTTGAAGATCCAGACATGGCTCGATCCGCTGGTGCGCCGCGTCGACCAGACATTTAACGGTGACGTCGACGTCAACAATCACCGGTATCTGGCCGATAGCGTGCTGATGACATGGGGCGGGATCGTCGGGGATGACGGTCTTTATGAAAAAGGCAGATCGCGCTTTCTCTCCATTCTTGACGAGGCGCGCGCCAATGGCGGATTGCCGCTTGAAACGCGCCGGGGTGCGCGGGCGCTCTGGTACATGCGACAGTCGCTGACCAGCATGGTGGTGATGGCAGAGGTTGCCCGCGGACACGGCGAAAACCTCTACGTGAAGACATCCGGCGATGCCAACCCCGTCAAACGGTCGATCTGGACGATTTTCGGTTATTGGCTGAACGGCATCAACGATCCGGTTCTCGTCAATACCTATGCGGCCGAGAATTACATACCCGGCCCAAGCCGTGATTATCTTCACCAGGATACGGGCTTTCTCGATAACCGTGGCAATGGTCGCCACTATCTCGCGTTCCTCGAAGCTTTGGTCGCCGTTCCTGCGGAGAATATCTCCATGCAGCGCGCGATTGCGCTACTGCAAAAGGATGCCGCGACCGAACGGCCGTTGATCGATGAATTTGTTGGTGGCAACGCCACCTGTTTCTGGGGGAAGTGATGATGAAGCGTCACCTTTTCACCCTCGCTCTTGCAGTTGGGTCTGCGGTTTTGAACGGCTTTCCAGTGTCTCCCGCTGATGCGCAAGTGCCGGGAGGGCTTATCGACGCCGCGACCGCGCTTTCTCAGCGGAGCGACGGGCAGGGCATGCTGGATTATGCAAGATTGCTGCGGGCAGGCGTGCCGGTCGATGCGCAAAATCCCTTGCTCGTGTCCAACTTCGGCAAGGCGCGCACAGTCCTCGAAGCGGCGCTGACGATCCCCGGCCCACACCAGTCTGAAGCCAAATTAACGCTGGCGAAGATGCTGCTTGCCGGAGAGGGCGGTTCGTTTGATATCAATCGGGCCTTGTCGCTCCTGGAAGAGGCTGGCCGGGCAGGGGTCGCCGAGGCCGCCTATATTGCCGGGCGGACGATAGTGGAGCGACAGCTGGGGGCTGCTGATGCGAAGGCCCGGCTGCAACTGGCGCTGAGGCTCGGTTATGGAGCGGCCGCTTTCGAGTTGGCCGGTCTTGCCGGAACGCCTGAGACCGAAGCACAGTCGATGACCCGCTTCGGCATCGGGCTGCTTGAGCGGCGTGCGGCGTCCGGCGATGAGCGCGCGGCTTATGAGCTCGCGACCTATTACCGGGAAAATGCGAATTCCGATGGAGAGTTGCACGCGGCACTCGACTGGTATCGGAAAGCCAGCGAGCTTGGGCACAAGCGATCGATCTTCTGGATCGCGCGCCTGCAAATGGATTCCGCGACCAGCCTGTTCAATCCCGCTGAGGCGTCGGATTATCTCGACCGGGCGGCCGAAACCGGTGATGTCGAAGCGGCGCAGGAACTGGTCAAGGACTTTACCGAGAGCGGCGACATCAATGTCGAGCAGGCGACCTTTGACAAATGGATGCGGCGCCTTGCCGGCATCAAAGATGCCAAGGCCGTCCTCTATTTCTCCGTTCAGCTTCAGAACACGTTGGAAAACCGCAAGAAGCTCTCCGACGATCTGTTCGCCCAGGTCATGAATGGCGAAACGCGCGATGTGGATGCGCTTCTGCGCATCGGCACGATGTTCCGTGACGGTGATGGTGTTATCGCCGATGCGCGAAAAGCCATGGAAATCTATTGGTTGACGCTGGCGCGCCAGTCCAAGGATGGCACTGTCCTTTTAGCGCAATTGCTTCTCGAAAAGCCCGAGTTGCGAACGGAAAAAAGTCTGACAGCGGCACGCAACGGGCTTGTCGCCACCGCCGCCGCCGGCAGCATCAACGCAATCGTGCTGCGGGGCGATTTCAGTCTTCATGGTATCGGCCAGACGGTCGATATCGACGATGCCACGGCGTGGTATTCGAAAGCGCTTGCTGTGCGGCCGTCGGTTCGGGTGCTGAACAGGCTGGCAGATGCCGCTCTCCTTTCTCAAAACCCGAAGCGAAGAATTTTCGCCCTCGGGTGGCTGGAGAAGGCCGACGCCTTAGGCAGCGATGCGGCTATGCTGAAGCTCGGCAAGCTCTACGCGGAAGGGCAGATCGTTCCGCTCGATGTCGGCAAGGCGACGGAATATCTGGAAAGATCAGTTGCAAGGGGCAGGACCGATGGCCTGATCGAACTTGCAAATCTGCACATGCGCGTCGGCGGCCCGGATGCGTTTGAAAAGGCACATGCAATTTTCCAGAGGGCGGTCGACAGGGGCGATATCGAGGCGTCGGTCGAGATGGCGCGTTTTCTGAGGGCAAATGGCCGTTTGGAGGAGGCCGTTCCGCTTCTGGAAACCGCGGCGCGAGCCAAGAGTTTCTCTGCGGCGATCGATCTCTTCGATGTTCTTTCGCTGGAAGGTGGAGAGAGTAGCAAGGCAAGGGAGTTTCTGGAGCTTGCTGCCAACATTCCCGATCTCCCGCCTGCCGATCGTTTCCTGCTTGCCGGCGCCCTTCTGAAATCAACAGATTCGCTGTTGCGCCTGCAGGGCACAAACCTCGCCAGAGAGATGGCAGGTGCGGGATATCCGGGTGCGGCCGCCATGCTGGCTTCAGCATATCTCGGTGGCGAGAATAGCGAACGGAATTTTGAAAAGGCACAGCGCGTTCTCGAAGAAGGGATCGCCAATGGCGACGTCGAAGCTACGATCATGATGGCCGATCTTCTTTTGGACGGCGTTCATGCACCTCCTGATCCGTCCAAGGCCTTGTCCTATTGCGATAGGGCACTTGCCGTGCAGCCGAAAAACCCATCGCTCAACCTGAAACTTGCCCGCATGTATGCCGATGGCGTTGGCGTTGACATCGACAAGAAACGCGCCGCCGACTACCTGCGCACCGCAAGCGACGCTGGCAGCCGTTCGGCGAAGCGTGAACTCGGTCTCGCCTATCTTTGGGGTGCGGGAGTGCCGCAGAACAGAGAGCTTGCAAAACGGAATTTGCAGGCGGCGGCAGATGCCGGTTTTGATCGTGCATGGCACGATCTCGCGGCGCTGGAAAGTTCCGGTTTCTCCGCGCCTGTCGATCCGGAGGCGGCATTTGCCTTTAATTACAAGGGTGCAAAGCGCGGCGACGCGGCAGCGATGATCGATGTCGGGCTGTCCCTGCTCTCCGGCTTCGGTGTTCCGCATGATGGCGAGGCGGGTATTGGCTGGTTGGAGAAAGTCGCGGCGACACGCACGGAAGAAGGTCCGCTCGCCATGTATCGGCTTTATGAGGCGTACAGATCGGGGCAGGGCGTCGAACGGGACGCGGACAAGGCGAATGAATGGCTGGCACGAGCCGCCGCCGCCAACAATCCGTCCGCCATGTTTCAGACGGCGCTCGTCCTTCGTGCAGACAGTTCGCCGGCCCTTCAGGCAGAGGGGCTCCTCTGGCTGAGGCGCGCGCAGGTGCTCAAGCACAATCAGGCCAATAAAATTCTCATGAAGATGGCGGCGGCTGATCCCCGTTTCGAGATACCTAAGACGGAGGTGGTCGATGAAAACGAAGAGCCTTGAGGTTTACCGTCCGTGCGGTACGGGTGAGGTGAGCCGGTTTGCCCTACGCTTCTTGAGTGCGTTTTTCGTTTTCGCCGCAACGCCAGCCTTTGCAGGCATGGCTTGCACGGACATCGGCAACAAAAAATCTGAATTCAATCTGGCCGAAGGGCTAGATGGCGTGTTTTTCCGTACCAATACGGATTTTGAAGAGTTCTTCGTCAGAACGTCGGAAACGATGGCCTCGCTGCGCGCCATTTCCGATGCGTTGCGCGTCAAGGGAACGGAACTTGTTTTCCTGCCGCTGCCGTCCCGAGGCATCGTGCAGCGTGCGAAACTCGATGATAGCGACGAGATTCAGGCGCGCTACAACGCCCCCGTCGCAGAACAGGAGTTCCGCCACTATGTCATGCAGTTGCAAAAGAACGGCATCACGACGGTAGACGTTCTAAAGGCGATTGACGATCATCAGGCAAGGGGCAATTTCTTCTTTGCGCGGGATCATCACTGGACATCATCCGGCGCCCATCTGGTTGCTTCCGCCGCGGCGGAAACGATAAGGAAGCTCGCTGGATACCCATCCCTGTCTACTTACAATTTCGAGACCAAGGCTGTCGGAAGTCTCGATTACATCGCGCCGATGGGTCACGAAATTCAGGCATTGTGCGGCAGTACGGTGGAACCTGAGAAAGAAACGGTCTGGCAGACAACGCGATCGGCGGATGATGCCAGCGATCTTCTGGGAAATGCGGCTGAAACCTCACCGCCGGTTGCTCTTGTCGGCTCCTCCTTCAGCGCAACGCCTGAATTCAACTTTGCGGGATTTCTTGCGCAGGAAACCGGCCTGGACATTACGAACTATGCGGAAAACGGCGCGCAGTTCATCTCGTCTCTTGCCACTCTTGTGTTCTCTAAAGGCTTTCATGAAAAGCCGGCTCCTCTGATCATCTGGGAGGCGCCGTCATATTATGCAGTGGACCAGACGATGTTCCAGGCATCGCGCCAACTGCTGGCGGCAGTCTATGGCCCCTGCGAGGGTAACGGCAGTATCGCGAACTCGCAGCCGAAGAAAATTGACGGCGAAACGGTGTTGCTTGCCGCCGCAGACCTCAAGGGGCAGCAATATGGAGACGCATATCTGGAGTTCGCTGCCTCCCAGGCTGGCCTGAACCAGATGACGGTTACCGTGCGTTATCGCGATGGCGATGAGGATACGCTGACGCTAGGCGGCTTTCCCCGTTTCGTCGATGACGGCACGTTTTACCTGATGCTGAACGACGAGTTTCCGACGCCGATTACGGGCGTATCCGTTAACGGAAACTTCGGCGACACCACGGTTACCGCACGTCTGTGCCGCGTTCCCGGTCAATTCATCAAGAAGCAGGGCTGAAGCAGATGTTTTCGGATGAGGTTGCCTTCAAAATAAATCGACGCCGGTTCGTTCGCCTTGTTACCGCTTTTGCGGGTCTGATGGCGGCAAACCAGCCCGCTTTAGCGGCTGGTGATGATGCCGGCATCTATGATGCGGATGTTCCGAAAGACTGGAGCTTCATCCGTATTGCCGCGACCGATCCGTCGGCTGTTGCAACAGCGACGATTGGCGAGAAACCGTTCAAGGTGTCTGCAGGCGGGATTTCCGACTATGTCGCCAGAGCTCCCGGAGACTACACCCTGCTGATCAAAGGGCAGTCCACGCCGCTTTCGGTGGGGCAAGGGCAATATCTGACGGTTCTCGCGGGCGCGAACACAAAAGAGCCGGTCGTCGTTGCGGATGTATTTACGTCGGACCCGGCGAAATGTGCGCTTGCGCTCTATAACCTCGCGACAACGCCGGTTTCACTGACGGCGCTCGCCAAACGCTCGCCCGTCATCAAGGCCGTCGCACCGATGAGCGGCGTCGCTATTGAGGTCAATGCAGTTGCTATCGATCTGAACGTTGAGATTTCAGGGGCGATTGCCAGGACTTTCGAAAAAACAACGCTGAAACGCCGTTCGGTGACGTCCATCTTCGTTCTGGGCAGCGAGCCCAACGATATCGTTCTCACAGCCGTTTCGGCGAAAGCCTGAGCGGAAGCAAAAAGATGAGAGGGATCAGGTACATGATAACATTGAAAAGCGTGCTATCCCTTCTCTCCGCCCGGCGGGAAAAGACGAGGTTGGGCACCGGCCTGTTGTTTGTCGCGCTGGTGTTTGCGGTGCAGCCTGTGCAGGCGCAGACGACCTTGCCGTTGCAGGACGGCCTTATGCCTAGTCCTGACTTTGACTACGCGCCGATCTGCAAGGTCAGGGCGCAACAGCGCAATCTTTCCTTCGACTGGAGCAAGTGGGACGGCGGGCCGGTTTCGGGCAATCTGGACGATATGCTGCTGGATGCGCAGGCTTATATCGGCGGAAGCGGCAATGCCCCGCGTGACAGGGTGCTTGCGCGCCGCATGCTCGAATATCTGAAAAACGCCAATTATGAACTGGCTGGCCGCGCCTCGCACACATTGGGTCGCCTGATGTTCGACGCAACGTCAGGTTCGCCCGACCTTGGCCGAGGTCTCGCACTCCAGGACGAGGCGATAGCGCGTGGCTTCATGGAAGGGGCGACCTTTCTGGGGCGTCTTTATGCTGCCGGCGATGTAGTGCCGCAGGACAAGTTGAAGGGCGAAAAATACCTCAAGATGGGTGCGCAAAACGGTGATCCGGATGCGGCTCTGTTGCTTGCGCGGCTATATCGCAACAATCCGGATCTGGCGCCGTCGGAGAATGCGTCTCAGCTTCTTTTCAATCAGGCGATCGACAGACTCAGCCAGTCGCTCGGCGCTGGGGAATGCGATGTTCTCAACCTGTTTTCCGGCATTTATGCCAATGAAGAATTCGGCCTTTATAATCCCCAGCTTTCCGCCAGGTGGCTGATGGCTGCCGCAAAGGCCGGAAATTTCGTTGCGGTCGAACGCCTGTCACAGCGTTACGTAATTGGCGACGGCGTTCCGGTCGACCGCAACAAGGCGGTGGAGCTTCTGGAAACCGCTGCCGCGAAAGGGCACCCGGGTAGCCGCATTTCGCTTGCTCGCCTGTTGCTGACAAATCTCGATCTCAAGGACGCACTTCCAAAGGCGACACAGGCGCTCAAACAGGAGGCTCAGCGCGGAAATGTGCGCGCTTTGGAACTTCTGGCGCAGATCGCCCATGGAGATTTCGGCGGCAAGCCCAACTATCCCGCCATGGTGGGCTATCTCGAACAGGCCGCGCGCAATCCTGTCGTTGATACGGATATTCTAAAGCAGTTGGGCAGTGCTTATGCCAGCGGCACGGGAACGGCGCGCAACACGGAAAAGGCCGTGGAATATCTGACGCGTGCGGTTGCTCTGGGGTCCGATACGGCCGCTCTTGAACTTTACCAGCTGATGGTCGACAGCACGCACAATATTTCAAAAAGCGTCAACCCCGTTGCGATATTGCGGCGCGCCGCCAATAACGGCTTGAGCGAAGCGATGGCCACACTTGCAGACGCCTACAGCTGCGGGATTGGTGTCGAACGCAACGTGGAAATAGGGCGACGCTGGCAGGAACGAGCCGCTGCCGCCGGTAACCGTCCCAGCCTGATCGCCGTCAGCAGACAGGCGCTGGCCGAACAATCCGGTGATGATGGAAAGCTGATGTATTTCCGCAATATTCGTCGCGCGGCGGCTCTTGGTGATCGACGGGCGATGGTTCTCTTGTCGCTGGCCTATCGTGACGGCATCGGCACGGATGTCGATATCCGTGAGGCCGGCCAGTGGTACGAAAAGGCCTTGGCGGCCGGTCAGGAACGCGGCCAGGCGCTGGTTCTGCTGGCGCGATTGCAGCTTTCATCTGAAAATGCCGACAAGGCGAACGTGAAGGCGGCCGTCGAACTTCTCAGAGATGGATTGTCGAGCGGCGATACCTCGGTGCGCTATGATCTTGCCAAGCTTTATCTGAAGGGGGCGGCAGGTTTCACCCCTCAACCCGAGGAAGGCATCAAACTTCTTGTCGAAGCTGCACGTCTCGGACACACGGCTTCGATGATCCAGCTTGCCGATCTCGGCGTGGACACAAAAACCGGTGGCGGCAGGCCTGCGGATCTATGGTTGAAGCAGGCCGTTGATGACGGCGATATCCGCGCGATGCTGAAAACAGCCGACCGTGCTGGCGACCAGAGATCGCGCCGCGCCATGTTCGACATGGCCCTGAAACAACCGCTCTGCAGCGCCAAAGACGAGGTTGCGCTGGCCGACGCCATATCGCGGGATGCCGATTACGCCACACAGACCCGCAGCCTGGTCGAACGGGCGACGGCATCCGAAACGGATGACGCCAGCACGCTCTATCAACTGGCAAATTTGCTCAACGACGACAAGCGCGGTGTCGCCAACCCCGCGCTGGCGCTTGCGACGATGGTCAAGGCCGCGGAGGCGGGCAAGGTGGAAGCGATGCGCGAAGCCGGACGCATGTACCTCCTGCCGCTCCACGCCGATCCGCGGCAAGCGACGCGCTGGTTGCTTGCTGCCGTTCGCGCCGGAGACGACGGAGCTTTGAAGACGCTCGTCGAGCACTGGGTGGGCGACGAGGCGCCGAAGACGTCGACAAATCCGTCAATCGTCGCAGAATCCTTGCCGGCACTTGAAGACGCAGCGAATGCAGGGTCCGGCAATGCCATTCAGGCTTTGGCCCGCGTTCTCTCGACATTGGCGAAAGAGGACGCGGCCTATTCGGATAAGGCGAGGGTCTGGATGATAAAAGCTGCCGAAACCGGCGATGGCGCTGCCATGGTGACGGTCGCCGACGCTTTTGCGACCGGCACCAGTGGTTTTCCGCTTTCGGCCACGGATAGCACGGGCTGGCTCGCGCGCGCGGCGATTTCCGGTTACCGCCAGGCTTTCGAACCCTACGCCATTGCACTGCAGATTGGTTACGGCGTCCCCTCCAATCCGGAAGAAGCGGAGCGGTGGCTGGGTAAAGCCGCAACTATCACCCGATAGCGAAACCTCCGTCACGATCTGCGGATGATGGAGAAAGGACCATTCGATGAAACTCTCAGTCATTTTCACCCTGGTTACGGTTTTGCCGATTGCGACGATCGCGGCTCATGCTGCCGGCAAGAGCACTGTGCCTGTTCCAAAGGCGCGCGCGACGGTTGCCGAAAGCCCGCAGGCTCTGCCGGTAGCGCGCCTACCTTCGCTTGAAGCGGCAAAAAAGCTTCCTCTCGCCAGGCAGCTGGAAATCGCAGCGGCTGCCCTGAATGAATCTCGCCGTGATCTTCGTAATCCTGACCTCGGTTTTTCCCTTCTGATATCTGCGGCCCCCAGGAGCCGCGAAGCGGTGCGCCTGCTCGCCAAAGGGATCGTCAACAACGACTATTCTTTTGGCGCCAATGCCGGCAAGGTAATGAATCTCCTGGCGAAAGAGGCCATGCGCGGTTCTTCCAGCTGCGTCATTGCGTGGGCGCGCACGCAACAGCTCGGCATTGATGTTCCCAAAAACGAGGCCCTTGCTTACAAATGGTACAGGTGGGCCGCGCTGGTGGGCAATCTCCGCGGCATTGAGGAGACCTCGCTCGCCTTGCTGGAAGGGCGCGGCGTTACCCGGGATGTGAATGAAGCGATTGCCTTGCTGGACAGGTTGCAGCCGGCGCGGCGCGGAGCCCGTTATGTCGAAGCTGCGTCCCTGCTGATGGGAAGCGCCGACGCGGACGCAACGGCACGCGCTGAGAAGCTCCTGCTCGCGGCGATCGATCTCTCACCCGAGCGAAGCCTTTCCGCCGCCGCGAAACTTTCCGACAGTCGTTTCAGCCCGCCGGCACGCGAAAAGGCGCAGGCAATCATTACCGCAGCGCCAAAGGGCGGACCCATTTCGGAGGAGGGCAAGATCGCCCGCGCTCTGTGGAACAGCAATGACCCGGCCGAAATCCGCAAGGGTGTGGACATGTTTGCCGAGGCCGCCAAGGCGGGCGACGAAAAAGCCGTGCCTTTCCTGGCCAAAGCGTTAAACCGCTCTGGCGTGCCGGCGACCATGCGTGAGCGAATTTTGCAGATACTCGAACCCTATGCCGACCGGGGGGACATGGAGGCCATCCGTGCCGTCTCTGAGGCATATTTCGTCGGGCGTGGTACAAGCCGGTCGTTTGAAAAGGCAGCCGCCTATCGAAAACTGGCTGCAACGCAGGGAGACAGCGAGGCGCAATACCTGCTCGGTCTGATGTATGCGCAGGCGACCGGGGTCGTCAAGGATATCGGACAGGCCAAATATTGGCTGGCTCAATCGGCCGACGGTGGCTACCTTTTGGCGCGATCCGCGCTTATCTCGCTAGACGGCATGGGGAGGTAGATGATGATCGTGTCGCCGGTGTCATCCCTGCTGGAGGTCGCGTTCAAGCGTATCCAGCCTCAGATGGGCGGGGTAGCTGTCTTCACGCGGCGGCTTGGTTTGCTGTTTCATGGTCGCCGCTTCGAACAGCGTGGCGTCATTAACACCGTTCAACGCGACTTTGGCCAGTCGCTCGAGAGATCCGGAGCAAATGTCATCGAGTGGTTGACCGATCTTTCGGAACGCGACGAATGTGCCAGCCAGCGGACGAAAAGCATAGAGATGGTAGTTGCGCGCAAGCGCTCCCCTTTGCATTTCAAGCGGCAAGGTGCCGTCTGCGGTAACCTGACACACGCCGATCCGATAAGACTGGCGGGCCCAGTCGATCTTGTTTTGGTCTCCCGTCAGGCTACCGACTGTGGCAAGGGCAAGTGCCGCCCAATAGCGATGGTTGTTGCGGGCGCTCTTGGGGCCGGCCTCGACGTCGAAAAATACCATGGTGTCGTTTGCCATGATGTTCAGCCATTCCGTTATGGGTTTTTGTCTGTCGAGATCGCCTGCAACACCCCAGGCGGCGACGAGACCCGATATCTCTGCAAGCACGCGAGCGCGGGTGAGTTTGGCATCGGGGGTGATGGCGTCGATCAAGGCGTGGGAGGTGGCCCATTGACGAAGGACACGCATGGCGCATTCAGCTCCAAAGCGCGTCTCGATGTTTTCCAGCTCGAGAATAGAACGCCAGATCGGCTTGAAAACGGCGATATGGGAGGCGTCATGCCGTTCGTTCTCCATCGCGTCTCGGGAAAAATATTTCGAGCTTGTGGCAATTTTTTGCGGCGGTGTTTCGATTTGGGAAGTTGCCACGTCGCAACTCATGCCCGTTTCCGTCTTGCCGTTCGAGATCATTGCGTTGCCGGATCTTTCCAGTTTCACCTGAACGGTCGGCGGGCGTACAGGCAACGTGCCTGGTTTGAGGATCTGATGTGCGGCTTTATTTGGGCCTGAATCGGTGCCGACGCCCAGCATAGGCAAGCTGAACAGAAAGGAGGCGGAAAAGGCAATCAACGCAAAACGCAACATGGTTCACTTCCCGACAAGGAAAGCGGCCATTGAAGCAGATTCAAGGAAACGTCTGGTTAATGAGACGGATTGATTGACGTGCCTAAGCAACGGCGGAAAAATAGTTGAGAATATTATTGATTTTCGGATTTATTTTGTATTTTTTGTTAAATATTTGTTGACTGAATTGTATATTCATATTTAATGTTTTTGTAATTTATGGCGGAGCCGGTAGGGCCTTATCATTCGTTGTTCGCCATCGGTTTTTGCATTCATATTTGTTTATTTGAAATTTTGCCAATTTGGCTGTTTTCGATGATGTACGCATTTTGTGCAGTGATATGAATACGTTGTCATGTTTAGCAAGACTTGTTGCCGTTTGCTCTTTTGCTTTCGGCAAAGCAATTTCGCGATAAAATATAAGTTTCCTATTGCCAGCGAGTTCTGTCGAACCTGATCCGGCGTTGCTTTTGATTGCCTCCTTCCTGTTCGGTCCGGCGGCGTGCCCATTCTGAGTTTTCAGACCTTTCCCGTGGTTATTTAAGTATTTCCTTAGTTGCTTTCAGGAGTTCACATGACCAAAATTGATATTAACGTCAGTGCAATGGGTCTCAGGGTCAGTGTTTTCGGGGCCGGTTACGTCGGCTGCGTATCGGCCGCCTGTCTGAGTAACGACGGTTTCCGCGTCGTGGCGGTCGATCCGGATAGCTTCAAGGTTTCCTGCCTTGCCCGTGGCGAAGCGCCAATCATTGAACCTGATCTTGCCGAGTTTCTGGAAAAAGCCAACCTTAACGGCATGCTGACTGCGACAACCTCGGCGGCGGAAGCGGTCGAGATGACGAATGTATCGCTCTGCTGCGTGGGTACGCCCAGCCTTCTCGACGGTACACTCAATACGGACTACGTGCGTCAGGTCTCTTTGGAGATCGGCAGGGCCTTGCGCAATAAAAGCGAATTCCACGTTGTCGTCATGCGTTCCACCATTCTCCCGGGCACGATGGAGGAGGTTGTCATACCGGCGCTCGAGGAGGCGTCCGGTAAGATCGCCGGAGTGGATTTCGGTGTCGCCTATTACCCCGAATTCCTGCGTGAAAGCACGGCGATTGCGGATTATTACAAGCCTGGCGCCATTGTCTTTGGACAGTATGGCAATGACACGCGCTCGATCGACGTCCTTAAGGCAATGGTTGCTCATATCAGCGTCGTTCCGCATGTTATTCCGCTGCGAAGCGCCGAAATCGTGAAATATGTCAACAACTGCTGGCATGCGGTGAAGATCAGCTTTGCCAATGAGATTGGCAACCTCTGCAAGGCCAAGGACATCGACAGCCATGTTGTCATGGATGTCGTGTGCGCGGATACCCGCCTGAACATTTCCAAGGCCTACATGAAACCGGGCTTTGCCTATGGCGGCTCGTGCCTGCCCAAGGATCTGCGGGCCCTGTCCGGCTTCGGACGGCGAATGAACGTTGCAACGCCGATGCTTGACGCCGCAAAGGCGGCGAACCTCGTGCAGATCGATCGTGCAAAGCAGCTCATCTCCGATGCGCGCAAGGATCGCATCGGCTTCATCGGTATTACGTTCAAGACTGACACCGATGATATGCGCGAAAGCCCGATGCTGAGCCTCGTCGAGAATTTTATCGGTAACGGCAAAGAAGTTTCGATCTTCGATCCAAATGTCGTGAGGGATGAAAGTGAAGGCCGTACCTATCTGCGCCATATTGCGCCACGTGTCCGGGCGTCGATCACTGATGTCATCGACAATGCCGATATTCTGGTGGTCGGCCACAAATATGCGGGTCTGACCGGGGCGATCGAAGCGGCTGGCAGACCGCTCGTGGTGGTGGATCTTGCGCGTGTCGAGGTGCCAAACCGAAGCGGTAACGTTGTTTATCATGGGCTTTGTTGGTGAGGCGGCGACAGCGCCGATTTCTTGCAAAAATATATTTTATGGTTCTGTGAGGGTTTCATATGCGTCAGGATTTGACCGCTGTTGCAGGCGAGAACGCCCGGATCGTTCCCGCCATCATGATCGGTGGGTCCGGAACCCGGCTTTGGCCTCTGTCCCGCTCGAACAAACCGAAGCAGTTTCTCACGCTGGGTGGCGACGGGCAGGACAGTTTTTTCCAGCAGGCGCTGCGCCGTTTTGCCGTACCCGGATATAGTCTGCCATGGCTGATGTGCGCCCGCGACACATTGGTTCATGCGGAAGAGCAGGTCGCCAGCGGCGGATTTTCCGTCGATGGACTTATCGTCGAACCTTCGATGCAGGGAACGGCCGCGGCGATTGCCGCGCTGACCGTCACCATCTCGCGCATCGATGCGGCGGGAAGCAATGCCGTTCTTCTCGTCGCCCCTTCGGACCATATCATTGCGGAACCCGAAATATTCAACAGGATCGTCGCGAACGCTCTGCCGATAGCACGTTTCGCCGACCGTATCGTCACCTTCGGTATCAGTCCCGAGCATCCAGAAACCGGCTTTGGTTATATCCGCCCGGGCGATGCAATCGAAATAGACGGTGAGGTCAGGGGATACGCCATCGGCGCCGGCGATTTTCTGGAAAAACCGTCGCTCGAAAATGCGAAGCGTTACGTGGAGGAAGGTTTTTGCTGGAACGCCGGCATCTTCATGTTCCGGGCCGGCCTCATGCTGGAAGAACTGGCGCATCACGCGCCGGAAACACTGCGGGCGGCCGAAGAGGCGTTTGAAAAAGCCGCCATCGACATGTTTGATGATATACACGCGATCATGCTGGAAGCTTCGGCTTTTGGGGCTTCGCCACCAGATGTTCCAATCGACACGGCGATCATGGAACGCACGTCGCGCGGTGCGGTGGTGCGCTGCGAGGGCATCGGCTGGTCCGACATCGGCTCTCTTTCAGCCCTGCATGAGATCGCCCGCAACAAGGATGCCAACGGCAACGCCCTTTCCGGACCGGTGCTGTCGATCGGCTCGAGCAACACCCTTGCTTATGCGCGTGGTGGCAGAAAGGTCGTCCTGATCGGGCTGGAAGACATGATCGTAATCGATGACGAGGATGCTGTCCTCGTTACGACGATGTCGCTGGCGCAGAAGGTGAAGGATGCCGTCAATCTTCTCAAGCTGAACAAGATGCCTGAATCGCGCGCCACGCGAGAACAACTTTATGGCTGGGGAAAGGTCCGGCTGCTGAGCGATGAGGGCGACCTGTCGGTATTCACGGTGACGTTGCGCAGCAACGCGACGATCGCCCTGCGCATTCCCGATGGTTATTGGGAGAACTGGGCGGTATCCTCCGGCAAGATCGACATCATCCTCAGTGGCTTCGTCCGCCATCTGGTGCCTATGGCCAGCCTTTCGCCGACAGAAGGCGAGATTTTGTCGCTTTATAACGGCACGGCTAGGGAAACCATCATCGTCGTCACCCGGCAGCGCAGTCCCGGGCGGAATTTGGCCATCGCGCCGCAGAGTTTTACCGCAGACACGGTTCTCGACCTCATTCCGGTCGAGGCCGATGTGTCAGCCTTCGATCTCAATATGGTGCCGGAAAGCACCCTTCATGACGAGCCCCATGCCGCCAATTGACGAGGCTTTGCGGCACGCCGGGTAACGCAGGATTTTTTGCAATAACAGCAGCAGGCGATGAGTATGCCGAAAGACGGCGCGTTTGAACGTAAAACGGGTTGGGGATACGCCCGAGGCTCGGTCCTGCATCAGGCTTTTGCCCGGTGCAGGGGCGGGTTTGCGGTCGTTGCCGTCGTCAGCGGTTTTATCAATCTGCTGTATCTGACGAGCCCGTTTTTCATGTTGCAGGTCTATGACCGCATCATCCCAAGCGGCAGCATAGGCTCGCTGATTGCACTGTGTCTGCTGGCGGGCATGCTGTTCGTCTGTCAGGGCGCGTTTGAAATCGTCAGAAGTCGCATGTTGTCGCGTCTGGCCGCCCTGTTCGAAGTCACTCTCGATCGGGTTCTTTTCCGGCGATCGCTGCTGCTGTGCGGCAAACAGGCAATCGTTTCGACAAGTGACGATCTCGATATGGTGCGCGGTTTTCTCTCCGGGCCGGGGCCATCGGCACTTTTCGATCTTCCCTGGCTGCCCGTCTATCTGGCAATCTGTTTTCTGCTTCATCCCGTCATCGGTTTCGTGGCGCTGGCAGGCTTGCTGGTATTGATGGTTTTGACCGCACTTGCGCATGTCGGCCTACAGCAATCTCAATGCGATCTCGCGGTGCTGACAGCAAACCGCAGGGGCTTTTCCGATTCCGTCAGGTTAAACTTCGGGGCGCTGAGGGCCATGGGCATGACTGGCGATGTGGCGGAAAGGTGGGCTGCCCACAACGCGGCATTCCGGCTGTTCGGCACCAGCCATGCCGATGTGGCCAATACTTACGCGACACTAACGAAAATTCTCCGGCTTGCGCTGCAATCGGCCATTTTGGCAGTTGGAGCCATTCTTGTCATAAGGGGTGATGCGTCCGGCGGTATCATTCTGGCGTCCTCGATCTTGACGTCGCGGGCGCTTGCGCCGGTTGAGGCGGCTATTGTGCACTGGCGAGGTTTTGCCGCAGCAAGACAAAGCTGGCTCCGCCTCGAGGCTATCGCGGCGGCAGAGACGGAGCGGGAAACCCTGTCGGAGTTACCGCTGCCATCCCGGGACATTACGGTCGAGGCCATGGCGGGAGGTCCGCCGGAAGCGGAAAAGCCCGTCGTATCGGAGATCGGGTTTTCGCTAGAGGCGGGGACGGTTCTCGGGGTGATCGGACATAGCGGATCGGGCAAGACGGTGCTTGCCCGCTTGCTTCTCGGCATCTGGCCCGTCAGTTCCGGTACGCTGCGTTTCGACGGGGCGACGTTGGACCAGTGGGACGTTGATCGGCTTGGCAGCCATATGGGTTACCTGCCGCAGGAAGTGGGGCTGTTTGGAGGAACGATCGCCCAGAATATCGCCAGGTTTCGTAAGAACATTCCATCTGCGGAGGTTATCGCCGCAGCGAAAACAGCTGGCGTGCACGATCTGATTTTGCAACTGCCGGATGGCTACAACACCCTGATCGATCCCCAGTTCCCGATACTCTCGGCCGGTCAGCGGCAACGCATCGCTCTGGCGCGTGCGCTTTATGGCGATCCATTCCTCGTCGTTCTCGATGAGCCGAACGCCAATCTCGACGCTGAGGGGGAAGAGGCTTTGTCTCGCGCCATCGAAGGTATCAAGATGCGCGCGGGCATTGCCGTCGTCATCACCCACAGACCCGGTATTCTTGCTCAGGCGGACAAGATTCTGGTCTTGAAAGAGGGCAAGAGGGTAGCCTTCGGCCCGCGTGAGGCGATCATGGGGCAGGTCCTTCGCAAGCCGGTTGCGCGCTCGGCAAAGATCCTGAAGGTTGTCGGGGCAACCGGAAAGCTGGAGGTATCGCGATGAGCGACGAGCTTTCCATCGCCTTCTGGCGCCGTTCACTCCGGCGACATATCGCCGTTGTTATCGGTCTGGGGCTTGCCCTGTTCGGCGGTGTTGGCGGCTGGGCGGCCACGACGAAGCTGGCGGGAGCCGTCAGCGGTCAGGGCTTCATCGTCATCGAGAACGACGTCAAGAAAATACAGCATCTCAGTGGCGGCACCGTGTCCGAACTCCTGGTGCACGAGGGCAGTGAGGTTGCTGCCGGCGATGTTTTGCTGCGCCTCAGCCGAACGACGGTCGAGGCCAATCTGGCAATTATCGAGAATGCACTGGTGCAATCGCTGGTACGGGCTGCGCGCCTCAGGGCGGAGCTTGCCGGCACAGGGGCCTTTGATGCGGATTTTCTGGGAGAGAAGCGGCTGACCAGGCCAGCCTATGGCCAGCTCGTTGCTTTGGAGCAGAACCTTCTTGAGACGCGGCAAAACGGTATCGAAGGCATGAAGCGCCAGCTCGCCGAACGCAAGGGCCAGCTTGCCGACGAGATCGAGGGCGAAAACGTCCAGATCGAGGCGGTGAGAGCGTCGATTGCGGCGGTCGATGAGGAGTTTGCCTCTGTCGACGGATTGTACCGGCAACAGCTTGTCACGCTGCAGCGCCTGACGTCGCTCAAACAGCGTCGCGCCGAGTTGCAGGGCAATCTTGGTGAACGACTGGCATCGAGAGCGCAGGCCGAAGGACGCATCAGCGAAGTGGAGCTGCAGATTCTTCAGCTCGATGAAAACCGCAGGGGAGAAAATGCCAAGGAGCTGGCGGAAACCGAAGCGAAGATCACCGAAATGGAAGCGCGGCGTGTCGACGTGACAGAACAATTTGGCCGGTTGGACATCCGTTCTCCTGTCAGCGGTCGTGTTTTCGAGGTGCAGCTTCACACTGTCGGCGGCATCGTTCAGCCGGGGGAGACGTTGATGCTGGTCGCGCCGCGTGGCGATGGCCTGATAGTGGAGGCGGGAATCTCGCCGCGCAATATCGATCAGGTGGCGCTGGGGCAGAGGGCGCAGTTGCACTTTACCGCTTTTGATCGCACGACGACACCAATGGTGAAGGGCGAGGTTGTGTCCGTTTCCCCGGATGTGCTGACCGATCAGAGAACGGGACAGCCGTTTTACGCGGTGCGGATCAGGCCTGAGGCAGAGAGCCTGGAGGGGTTGGGAAACCTCAAACTCTATCCGGGAATGCCAACGGACGTGTTGATGCCGACGGCGGAGCGGCGCGTGATCTCCTATCTCGTCAAGCCGCTGACGGACCAGCTCAATCATGTTTTCAGGGAGGACTGAGCCGGGACAAGAGAAATCATTTCAGCCCGGTATCAGACAAGGCAATCATTCAACGAAAAAGGCGTTAGCCCGGAGGGGTCCATGGCAGCTATCCAGCTTATTGCGTTTATGGGGCAATCCAACGCCGACAACATGTTCAACCTTTATGGGGACAATGATTCCGGCGCTTCGGTTCTTGCGGCCGAGCTCTCGTCTTATCTCGGCATCTCCGGCGGTGTTTCGGCGTCCACGCTGAAAACAACGATCCAGAGCACGGGAACATCATCGAAATTTACGACCGCCAACAATGTGGTGGTCCAGGATTTCGCCAAGGGGGCGAGCGGCGTCGATGGCAATGCGTCTGATGCTCCGGGCCCGGATCTGCTTTGGTGGTATCCCGACACGAATACGCCCGGAGCACTGGCGCAGGCTGCGATACAGGGCATCAATGCTTCGGTTGAGGCCCTTGAGGCGCAGGGCTATAGGGTCGAGCTGAAAATTGTCTGGGCGCAGGGCGAGGCGGACGCCAAGCGTATCATGGACGGTACGAGCGACGTCGAGACCTATAAGGAAGCGACGGTCGAGGTGCTGGATTATATCCGCGCCCAGACCGATCCAGCCGCGCCGGTTTTCATACAGGAGGTTGCCGATACGGCCTATACGGGTTCTGATGCCCGCTGGAACGGAGGGCAGGATATCGTTCGCGAGGCGCAGCGCGAAATCGCGGCCAGTCGCGACGACATCTATATCGGTTCGATCACCGAAGATCTGCCGCTGAAGGATCAGGTCCACACGGATAATGAATCCTACGAAGTGGTTGGAGGCCGACTTGCCAATTACATCGCTTATACGGAAGGGCTGACCGGCACAATTTCAGGGCCGCGTCCTTCGCCGGACCCGGATGAGGTGATGGAGCCCGGCGACACGGCTCCTGTTGCCGTTGCCGACAGCCACATTACCGTGACCGAGAACCGGACGACGGTCAGCAGCACGTTTAATCTGCTTACCAATGACAGCGATGTGGATGGTGATGTCCTGCGGGTGACGCAGGCAACCTACGGTTCCAAGGCTTCCGCCATTCAGGCAGCGGAAACCGCCATTTCCGGCAAATACGGCACGTTTTATATCAGTCCGAATGGCAGCTATTATTACAAGGTGGACCCAACCCTCGCCACCACCAACGCCATTGCGGCCGGGCAGACCGCCGAGGACAATCTCACCTATCGGATTTCCGACGGGCGCGGTGGAACAGCCAGCGCCGTCGTCACGGTGACGATCACCGGTCTCAACGATGCGCCGACGGCGGTCGCCGATACCGCCTCGGTCGTCAAAACCGTTTCGGGCAACGGCAATCTCCTGACCAACGATCTCGATCCTGATACCGGCGACGTTCTTTCCGTGCTTTTCGGCAGCGCTGCCGGCGGGGCGATGCAAAGCGTGACGTCCGGCGGAACCACCATTGTCGGCAGTTACGGATCGCTGATCCTGAAAAGCGATGGAAGCTGGGTCTATCAACCCAACCAGAGCAATGCTGCCGTTGCAGCACTTTCCGGCTCCGCATCGTTATCGGAAGTCTTCAACTATACCGTCCGCGACGGCGCAGGTCTCCAGTCCTCGGCGTCGCTGACGGTGTCCATTCGCGCCTCCTCTACAGGTGGCGAGCCCCAACCGACGATCAGCGGAACGGCGGCAGCCGATACGCTGCGCGGCGCGGCAGGCGCAGACGTGATTGCCGGCCTGGGCGGTAACGATACGATCAAGGGGCTTATCGGAGATGACATCCTCTTCGGTGGCGACGGCAATGACTATCTTGAGGGCAACGAGGGCAATGACCGGCTTGACGGTGGTGCAGGTGTCGACACGCTGAAAGGTGGTGCGGGTGCTGATACCTTCGTTATCAGCAGCATGAGCGATATAGGCGATATCGTTTCCGATTTTCGGTCCGATGACTTCCTTGATCTTTCCGGCATTCTGGCAACTCCCTCCGGAACGACGGGCGCGAGCGCATTTGCGGCGGGCTATATCCGCCTTTCACAGTCGGGCGCGGATACCCTCGTTGAGGTGGACGTGGACGGCGCCTCCGGACCCGGCGTCTTCGCAACGGTTGCGACGCTCAGCGGGATTACGGCGTCGAGTGTGAAGGCGGCGCAGTTCATCGTCACGCCGTCGGTTCCGTCCGGGCCTGCCAATACCGCGCCGTCCGCGACAGGCGAGGTCAGATCCGTTTCGGAAGATGGCCCGGGTAACACGGTTTCCGGCAACCTGCTTGCCAACGATCAGGATAGCGACGGCGATATCCTGTCGCTCGCCTCGATCGTGATCAAGGGCGTAACCTATTCGCTGGGCGCGTCGCAAACCATTCAGACCAGTTACGGCGCGCTGACGGTCGCCGCCAATGGCGACTATAGCTTTACGCCATCTGCAACCAATCCGGTCGTCAACGCGCTATATTTCGACAATCTGGTCGAGAGTTTCGAATACACAGTTTCGGACGGTCGCGGCGGAACCGCCAAGGCCAGCCTCTCGATCACGATTGCAGGCAGCAACGACGCGCCTGTGGCGGTCAGCGACACCGGCATCGTGTCGGTCAATGCCAGCGTGATCGGCAATGTCGTCGCTAATGACACGGATCCCGATGCCGGCGATTTCATGGCGGTGACCCGCGTGGTGCATGGCTCGTCAAGTGTTGCCGTCACGGGAAACGATACACAATTGGCGGGTACATACGGCCTGCTGGTCATCGATCCCGATGGCACTTACAGTTACGTTCCGAATGTTGCCGACCCGGCGGTTTCCGGCCTTTCGGGCAGTTCGACGCTGACCGAGACCTTCAGCTACACCATTCGCGATGAGACGGGTCTGCAATCGACGGCCAGTCTGGTGTTCACAATCAAGGGAGCGAACCATGCTCCGGTTGCCGCCGACGATGTGGCGACAGCGACGGCAGGCGCGACCAGTGCCACTGGAACCGTTCTCGGCAATGATAGCGACGTCGATACCGGAGATGCATTGACGGTCCTGTCTGCCAGCGGCACCGGCACAACCGTCAACGTTACGGGCGCGGGAAGTACAATTGCGGGCAGCTTCGGAACACTTGTTCTGAAAGCAGGCGGTGCCTGGAGTTACGATGTAGACGAGACAAACCCATCCGTTGCAGGCCTGTCGGAAACCTCCAGCCTCACGGACATCTTTCGCTACACAATCCGGGACGGCCAGGGCGCGACGGCGACGGCGACGCTGTCCCTGACGGTCAAGGGCGCGCCGGCCAGCGGCGGTCCGGGATATGGAACCCCAACCATCGTCGGGACAGAAGCGGGCGAAACGATATCCGGCCTGGCCGGCAACGATATCATCGAAGGCAGGGGCGGCAATGATGTTATCAAGGGCAGGCTCGGCGATGACGTCCTCGTTGGCGGCTCCGGCAACGACACGATGGAGGGTAATGAGGGCGACGATGTACTGTATGGTGGAACCGGCAATGACCAAATGAAGGGCGGAGCGGGTGCCGATGAGTTATGGTTCGGCAGCGGTCACGGCGCTGATATCGTGCATCAGTTGCGGGCCGACGACACTCTGGTATTCACCAGCGATCTTTTTGTGTCCAAGGCCGCTTTGCTGGCGGCCGTAACGGTGGTTTCGGTAAATGAACTGTTGGTTGCGACGCCGGATGGCGGTTCGATCCAGTTCCTGGACACCACACTGAGCGATTTGCAAAAGAGCGGTTTCGCGGTCACAGACGGCTTGTTTGTTTAAGCTGTCGCCGATGGTCTTATTATTCCTATTTGCTGTGCCGACAAGGCCCAAGCTTGGAACATCGTATTCGATTGCCGACCCATGGGGACACCGACAACGGTATTAGGGCTGGCCACATTTGCTAAATTTCAAGTTGTAGTCGACGATTGCGTCTGGTCTTTTTTCCGCACGAAGAAGGAGATAGCGATGGTGTGGATGTCGAGGAGACAGTCACGGCCGGGACCGGAGGGAATGCCTATTGTTTCGCGCATGTCGCGGATAGTTGTGACTGCCCGTTCGAGCATACGTCGCTTCTGATAGCCATGGAGGTGATCCAGCCTGTTCGATCGCGGACAAGTTCGGCAATGAAGCTGTTCGGTTAGGATCATGGCATGAGGTTGCTGGGTCGACCAACGGGGTCAACAGAAGATCAAAGTCACATCTTGAGAATACGCTGTAATGCTGCTGCATCAGGATCGAACGGGAGGCGATATCGATATTTCGGTTATAATTACGATGTTTTTTCATATTTATCAGCATTTTATAAAATATATTTCAAGTGAAATATTAGGGACGATGTAAACGCGGTCGACACCTTCTGGGTCACCCGTAAGAGCGATAGGCGATAATTCGGGGAAGTCGTAAACGGGCCGGAAGTAGTAAGTTTCGCTGGAGAGGGACGCAGGAGTCGCCCCTCAGTCACGCCTTCGCAGAAATTGCGCTGAGCTCTTCAAGATCGAGATCATGCTCAAGCTCTCTTAGCGTTTCGTCATCGATCTTTCCTTCTCGGCGCAAGCGAATAAGTTCCGTTCTGCCGGCGGCGACAGCCTGAAGAACGACATCGAAATGGGCATGAAGAAGTGGCGAATATTTCTCGGTGCTTTCGGCGTATTTGACACTTGCCGCCAGTCGATGTTCGTATCTCTTCAGGAGTTGCGGATGGATCAGTTCTCCGTTTCCATCGTAAGCAAGCCCCTGAACAGTTGCAAACTGGACCTGCGCCATTGAGGCTTCGGCCTCACTCATCGTCATCGGTGCGCTCTCTGGTTCGATATTGCCAAGCCCAGCCCAGGCTATAATCCGTCCGAGCGTCGTTCCTTGTATGAGGACGGTTCCCACAATCACCGCGAAGGCCATGACCAGAATGAAGTCGCGTCCCGGGAAATCTTCCGGCAGGCTGAGAGCAAGCGCCAGCGTGACGACGCCGCGCATGCCTGCCCAACCGAGCGCTGTCACCCCTCCTGGTCCGAGGGGTTTCGAGCGAGCGAGTTTCAAGCCATGAAATAACCTGATGACGAAATCCGATGCGCATATCCACACGAACCGCGCGATGACGAGCGTAACGAGGATCGTCACCGCGGGGAGGGCCATCGAGCCAACCAGTGAGCCAAAGCCGCCGCCACGTTCAACGACGTCCCGTAGCGACAGTCCTATCAGGATGAAAACCATTGCCTCCATGAGGAAAACAAGAACGTTCCAGAATGACGTCCCGCGCATACGCGTCGCGGCAGACAGCACAGTGTGCTGATGCCATGATGCAATCAATCCGGCGGTCACCGTAGCGATCACGCCGGACGCATGCATCTGTTCCGCTAAAAGATAGGCGGCCCACGATAGAATGGCCGTCGCAGCAATCATCAGATATTCGTCGCCTAGATGCCGGACCAGCTTGACCCACGCGAAACCGACAACCGCACCGATTGCCGCGCCACCTGCAGCCAGAAAGACGAATGCAGCGAGTGCGTCGGTGGTGCTGAATGTACTGCCGGCCGCAGCCGCCACGGCAAAACGAAAGAGTACGAGCCCGCTGGCATCATTCAGGAGGCTTTCTCCTTCCAGAAGGATCTGGAGGCGTCTGGGTATCTTGACCCTTTCCAGCACGGCACGAGCCGAAACTGCGTCAGGAGGTGAGACGATAGCCCCAAGGGCAGCGCAGGCAGCCCACGGCAGGGACGGCATGAGGAGGTGAACAACAACGGTAATGACGGCTGTCGTGAACAACACCGCGCCGATTGCGAGGGACGCAATGCCGAAGACATGCCGTTTCAAACGGTCCACGGCGATCGACCACGCTCCATCGAGCAGCAGTGGCGGTAAGAAAATCACCAGAACCAGTTCCGGATTGACGGAGATCGTGGGCAAACCGGGGACGAATGCCAACGTTCCTCCGCCCACCAGAAGCGCTACGGATGGCGGCAGGCTCATGCGATGGGCGATGTAATGCAGCACGATAATGGCAAGAAACATCGCGATCACGAGTTCGAACAGATGCGTGCCGTCCATATGCGCCCCCAATCCGCGTCGGACTCATATCAAATGACGAGTTTCGTGAAAAAGCAACGGTACTCATTTTTGCTGGCTTGACGGAGTTCCGGCAATTATCACCAGCTCTTTAGGCGGCACCGCACCGTTCTGGTTTTCAAGAAGCGCTGTGATGGCAGCCTTGAGGCCTACACCGCTGACTCGGGTGCTCATCATATCCCTTGTAAGGGCGGTAATAATTTCGGCAGCTTCGCGGGTCGGTAAGCCGCCATCCCTGATGTTGGAGACACAGTTGCGGTTGGAATCCGGGTTTCCCGACGTCGGGCCAAAAGTGATGTAGGCACCGAGACTGTCGGCAGCTGAAAGCCCGGGACGTTCGCCCACAAGCACGATCGTCAATTCTGCGCCTAATGCCTCACCGATAGGATCACCAATTGCGACGCGCGCCTGATTAGCAAGGACAATTGGCGAGGACGCCAGGTTAAGAGATGCCAGCCTCGGAACAAGCGCCTCGATCAAAGGCACCGCATTGAGGTCAACCGCGCTAGACGAAAGGCCGTCCGCGACGATGATTGCGACATCGTAGCCTTCGATTGGGCGAGGGCGTCCGCCAGCTTCTGTTCTGGTCCAGTCCTGCCGTCAGCCCTTTTTACGGCAATATGGGGTATTTCCTCGGTCTTCCTGTGCGGCGGGCAGAACAGGGTTTCGTCTACGTTTTCGGGCTGATTTTCCTGAATCAACGCCTTATCCGACCGGCGGCGAAGAACGCGACCTGCGCCAGACAGCCGGCCACGAACAGCGTCGTCCCGGCCGCGAGAGCCGGATTTCCACCAAGTCCGCCGGCCGCAGCGCACAACGCTCCGATCGCCATCTGTACACAGCCGTAGATGCCCGACGCGGACCCGGCGATCGAGGGATTGACTGAAAGCGCTTCCGACAGGGCCATTGGCGACGCGATACCGACGCCAAAACTGAAGAGGATCATCGGCAGAACGACACCGGGAACGCTGAGCCGATCGACAAGCACGAGAGCCAGAAATACAATCGCTCCAACGCAGCCAATCAGATTGCCGCCGATGAGGAGAATGCGCGGAGGAACTCTACCGATCATCCGACTCGCGGTGAGGCTCCCGATCCAGGTGCCGACGAAATTAAGGGCGAGATAGGCACCGACCTCATGAGCGGGACGGTGCAGTTGCTGCACGAAGATGAAGGGAGCGGCGCCCACGAAGGCATAGATGGCGGTCGTCGCGAAGCTTCCCCCGAGCACGAAGCCGATGAAACGTGGCGAACGAAGCAGCTTTCCGTAGCTTTTCAGCAGCGGCGGTGCATCGTGAGATTTTCGCTCTGCAGTCTCAGGCAGACGGCGCCAGACGAGATAGAAATTCACCAGACCGAGCACGCCGAGCGCCACGAAAATGATGCGCCAGCCGGATATGGCAGCCAGCATGCTTCCGATCACAGGCGAAAGGCCAGGACCGGCGACGACCATCAGGTTCATCGTCGACAGCTTGCGCGCGGCGCCCTCGCCCGTATTGGTGTCGCGGACGATCGCCCTCCCGAGCACAAGTCCGGCTCCGCCGCCGAGCCCCTCGAAGAAGCGCGCCACGATTAGCATGTCGATGGAGGTTGATCCGAGCGCGAAGAGACTGGCGGCTGCGTAGAGAAGCATGCCGACCATCAGCACAGGCCGGCGCCCGTAACGGTCGGAGAACGGGCCGTAGGCGACCTGGGCGACTGCAAGCCCGACAATGTAAGCGCTCAGTGTGAGCTGCGTGGCACCGGCTGTCGCGTCGAAATGGGCGGCGACCAGCGGCAGGGCGGGCACAAAAATGTGCATCGCCAGCGTCCCCGTGAGGGTGATAAGGGCGAGCAGCCAAAGCGCTACCGTCTTCTGCCCAGGCGTGCGATCGGCCGTGCCGTTTTCGGCGGGTGAAACAGTCATCCTCGTACCTTCGCAATAAATGGTGAAATCCGGCGTCGCGTGAGTGATCCAATGGCGACGCCGGGATGTCTCTCGTCAGGCCATGACGATCGTCTTTGATTCCATGAAGGCAGTCAGACCCTCGATGCCGCCCTCCCGACCGACGCCTGACTGCTTGAAGCCACCGAAGCCGATGGAGAAGTCAGTGCGGGGACCGTTGTGACCGACGGTCCCGGAACGAAGCTGTCGGGCTACATGCAGTGCGCGGTCGCGGTCGTTGGTGAAGACTGCGGCGTTCAGGCCGAACGGACTATCGTTGGCCATGCGAATGGCGTTGGCTTCGTCATCGGCGGGAATGACGCTGAGGACCGGTCCAAAAATCTCCTCCTGCGCGATAGATGAGCTGTTGTCGACATTGGCGAACACGGTGGGTTCGAAGAAGAAGCCGCGCGACAGATGATCGGGCCGCTTGCCGCCGGCCGCCAGTGTCGCCCCGTCGGCGATGCCCCTGGCGACAAAACGCTCGACGGTCTCGCGCTGGCGTGCGCTGGCCAGCGGTCCCGACATCGTCGCTGCATCGAACGGATCGCCGACGACGATGTTGCGGGCGATTTCGGAGAGCGCCTCGACCATTTGGTCGTGTTTCGCCCGCGGCACGATGATGCGGGTCAGGCTGTGGCAGATCTGCCCGGTATTGTAGCCGAAATAGGAATTGCCAAGCGTATTGGCCGCTTCCTCGATATCGTAATCGTCGAGCACGACGGCGGGAGATTTTCCGCCAAGTTCCAGCGTCACGCGGGCGATACGGTCCGCAGCGACGGCGGCGATCCGGCGGCCCGCGCCGGTGGAGCCGGTAAACGTGATCTTGTCCACATCGGGGTTGCGAACCAGTTCCTCGGAAACGTCGCGGTCGGCGGTAACGACATTGACCACGCCGCGCGGCAGGCCGATCTCCTTGCAGATCTCGGCGAACATATAGGCGGAGGTCGGCGCTTCCGGCGACGACTTGATGACGAGCGTGCAGCCGGCAAGCAGGGCCGGCGCTGTCTTGTAGGCCATCAGGCCCGCAGGCCCGTTCCACGGAATGATCTCGGCGACGACGCCGACCGGCTCATAGACCTTGTAGGCGGCGTTGCCGGTAACGGAGCGGTGTTCCTCGCTGAAGGGGAAGGTCGACGCCATCTCTGCGTACTGCCGGAAGGCACCGCTGATGAAGAGGCCGATGCGCGGCTGCGCCACCTTGTAGACGATACCCGTCTCGATGGACCAGCCACGGGCGAATTCATCATTGGCCGCTTCAAGGCGCTCGGCGATCTTTTCCAGATAGACGCCGCGCTCCTGCGGCGTCATGCGTGGCCATGGGCCGTTGTCGAAAGCCTCGCGGGCGGCGGCGACCGCCTTCTGCATGTCGGCCGAATTGGCCTTGGCGACGCGGGCCACGGTTTCCTCGGTCGAGCAATCGAGAACCGCGAAGGTTTCGCCAGTGGAGGGGGCGACCCACTCGCCGCCGATAAAGAACTTGTCCGGATGCTTGAGTTCGATTGTTCTGGTCATGATTGTCTCCTGCCGCGCATGGCGGCTATCATCGGGTTTCCATTGGATCCGGCGGCGGGCTTCAGAAGGTGAAGACGCCCTTGCCGCCGGCCTGCTTGTTGAAGTCGAAATAAGCTTCGGCGGCCTGGCTGAGCCTCCATTCGTCCGTGAAGATGCGGTCGACTTCGACGCCGTGGTCGGCGATAAAGTGAGCGCATTCCTTCATGCCAACTTCGGAGAAGGTAAAGGAGCCGACGAGCGTTCGCTGCCGGGCGATCAGATCCTTCATGACGTCGAGCGTAACATTCCCGCCGACGGCGATCAGCGCAATGCGCCCCCAGAGGGCGGTGCTGCGCACCGCCTGGGTGCGGACCTGTTCGTGGCCGGCACAGTCGACCGCGCAGGTCGCGCCCTTGCCGCCGGTCAACTTCAGGATTTCCTCCACGGGGTCGGTCTTGCTGCCGTCGATGGCATGGGCAACACCGAATTGCTTCGAACGGACCAGTCGTTCGGCATTGATGTCGACGCCGAACACCTCCACGCCCATGGCCGCGGCCAGTTGCGCCACGGAAAGACCCACGGGACCAAGACCGTAGACGGCGAGGGTGTCACGCGCACTGACTTTGAGCCGAAGCAGCGCGCCATAGGCTGTGCCGGTCCCGCAGGCCACGGCAGCGCCGCCCTTGAAGGACATTTCCGCAGGCAGATGTACGAGCGAGGATACGGGCACTTTCATGTAGTCTGCGTGCCCGCCGTGCTCCGTCACACCATAGATGCGCGCGCCATGATCACAAAGTTGGGTCCATCCCGTCCGGCACTGATCGCAGTGGCAGCATCCCTCGTAATGGAACACCATCACACGGTCACCGACCTTGAACATACGATCGTCGATACCCGGTCCGAGCGCGCTGATCACGCCGCAGGGTTCATGTCCGCCGATGATCGTATCGCTCGTCATGCGGTCACGCATGCCGAGCATTTCCAGGGAGTCGGCCATGCCGTGGCGGTAGTAATGAAGGTCCGTGCCGCACATTCCTGACGCCTTCATCTCAATGACTGCCTCACCCGGACCGGGTGTGGGATCGGGAAAATCGAGAAGCGCAATCTCACATTTTCCCCGGAAAATCATACCTTTCATAGTGTCTCTCCGGATTGGCGACCGGTAGCCATTGATCGGGCGCCAAAGTTCAGATGCCTATCGGGAAGGGCACGTCAGTCCTTCAAGAATAGGTGTGTACACACATAAATATGCCTGCGTCGAAGAACCTACAATGCGGGATGGCTTCAAACTGTTTTGAGCAGGACTTCCTAATCCTGCCAGGCGAGGCAGCATCATGACCTTTTCCGACTGGACAGAACGCGTTAGATATAGCCATGCACATATCGCCGCCTGACCGCTCATGATGACCGAAAAAGAGAACGCCGAAGCCGCGCTGACCATGGCGCTGTCGATCGCTGCCCGCAAAATGCGCAATGTCTTCGACGCCAGGGTGCGGACCAAAGGGCTGACGCTGGCAAAGGCGCGAGCGCTTCAGTATCTCGCCCGGCAACTCAATGTCAGCCAGCGCGACCTCGCAAACCACCTCGAGATCGAACACCCGTCGGCGGTGCGCCTGCTTGACGGCCTTGCCAAACAGGGCTTGATCGTCCGCCGTCCCATGGAGGGCGACCGCCGCGCCAACAGGATCGAACTGACCGAAGCGTCCAGAGGGCTTGTCGAAGAGCTGGACAGGATCACCAAAACCATGCGCAAGGATCTGCTCGACGGGCTCGACCCGGACGCACTCGCCAGCACGCTTGCCGTCCTTCAGAACATCGCGGATCGTGGCGATGCGCTCCTCGGCGGGAAAGCCGATTGACGCGAACCTGCCTACCGCTCAAGTTGCCGCCGCTTCTCCACGAGGAAATCGACGAAGACCCGGAGCTTGGCCGGCATCTGGTCGCGGGATGGCACATAGAGATTGAAGCCCTCGAAAGGCGGGCACCAATCCTCCATCACACGCACCAATGCGCCCGAAGCCAGATGCTGACGCACTGCAAAGTCCAGATGCATCACAAGCCCGAGTCCTTGGAGGGCGGCACTCAGCATGACATCGTCGCTGTTGGTGGCAAATGTTCCGACAGGCTGGAACAGCCGCTCCTCGCCTGAGCGAGGGTCCGTCAGCTCCCAGCGGAAAACGGCCCCGCTGCTCGACTGACGAAAGCCGACGCAATTATGGCTTGCCAGATCCTCGAGCAGCTTCGGGGCCGGATTGGCCGCGAAGTAGGCCGGTGAAGCGACGACAGCTAGAGAAACAGGTGGCGTGATCGGTACGGCAACCATCGTGTCCGTCACGCTTTCGCGCAGACGGATGCCCGCATCGCAGCCTTCCCGGACAATATCTCCCAGACCATCATCGATGAACAGTTCGACATGTACTTCAGGATATCGGCGGGCGAACTCTCCCAGGTGCGGCTCGATGAAATGATGCGTGACGACACGCGGAGCGTTCAGCCGGATTTCACCACTCGGCTTCTCACGCGCCTCGCCGACCGCGACCACCGCATGCGAGATCATCGCAAGCCCCGGCTCGACCTGGGACAGCAGCTTCCTGCCGTCATCGGTCAGCGATACCGAGCGTGTCGACCGGTTGAGAAGGCGGACGCCCAATTGCTGCTCGAGGGTTCTGATCGTTTGTGACAGGCCCGATGGAGAGATGCCAATCCGGCCGGCGGCACGAGTATAGCTTCCCTCGCGGGCGACTTCCGCGAAGGCGGCGATGGCGGGAAGGAGATTGCGGTCCATGCGCGCTCATTGTGAACTATTGCTTCAAACTCATTGAAGGATGCCCCCATTTTTTTCGGTCGTCTACAGGCTTATGTTACCTTCATGCAATAAACCGCACGGAGAACGACATGACCAAAATCCTGATCCTCGGCGCAAGCGGCCAGATAGCGCGGCATGTGGTCGATATGCTGGCGGGGCGCGGCGATGCCGACATGACCCTGTTCCTGCGCGATGCGAAGAAGCTGGGCCGCGACGTTCCCGCCAATGCCCGTGTCATCGAGGGCGATGTTCACGACGCGGCGAAGCTGAAGGGCGCCCTGGCCGGTCAGGACGTCGTCTATGCCAACCTCGCCGGTGACGTCGACGCGCAGGCCGAAGCCATCATCGCCGCCATGAAGGACACCGGCGTTCGCAAGCTGATCTTCTGCACGACGCTCGGCATCTATGACGAAGTGCCCGGCAAGTTCGGCGAATGGAACAATCGCGAGATCGGCGAATATTTCCCGCCGTATCGCAAGGCCGCCGACCACATCGAAACGTCGGGTCTGGACTATGCCGTGCTGCGCCCGGCCTGGCTGACCGACGCCGATGAGATCGACTTCGAGACCACCGAACGCAACGAGCCCTTCAAGGGCACGGAAATCGCGCGCAAAAGCGTTGCTGCCGTGGTTGTCGAGCTGATCGAAGCGCCCGGCGCGCTCGGCAACCGCAATATCGGCATCAACAAGCCGGGCAGCGATGGCGACAAGCCTGCCTTCATGTGAGTGAGACCGACCCGCTTGCGGGCCGGTGACAATGCCCCTCAATCCCGAACCCAAGGAGATCGATCATGGAAACCGTGAAATTCCGCAATCGCGACATGTACTGGGATATCGCCGCCGATATCCATTTCCCGCCGAACTTCGACAAGTCGAAGACATATCCGGCCATCATCAGCGCGCATCCGATCGGAAGCTGCAAGGACCAGACCTCGGGCAACGTCTATGGCGAGGCGCTGGCAAAGGAAGGTTTCGTCGTCATCGCCTTCGACCGCAGCTTCCAGGGCGCCAGCGGCGGCGAGCCGCGCTCCATCGAAGATCCGACCCAGGCGGTTGAGGATTTCCGCCGTGTCGCCGACTATCTGGTGACGCTTCCTTACGTTGATGAAGACCGCATCGGCGTGCTCGGCATCTGCGGCGGCGGCGGTTACGCGATCAACGCCGCGATGACGGAACGCCGCATCAAGGCGGTCGGCACCGTCACCGGCGCAAACTATGGCCGCCTGATGCGCGGCAACTTCACCGCTCTCAACCCGATTGCCGCGCTGGAGGCGATGGCGAAGCAGCGCACGGCGGAAGCCCGCGGCGAGACGGTCAAGGTCGATGACCTGCTGCCGCCGTCGCCGGAAGAGGCCAAGCGCCTCGGCGTCACCGACCGCGACCCCTTCGAGGCAACCGAATACTACCGCACGCCGCGTGGCCAGAAGCCGAACGGGCTTAACCGCTCCGTGCCTTCGCATCAGGCCGCGGCAGTCGGCTGGGATGCCTTCCATCTCGCCGAAGTGCTGCTGACGCAGCCGCTCTGCGTCGTCGTCGGCGATCAGGTCGGCGCCTTCGGCGCCTATCGTGACGGCTGCGAGATCATCGAGCGGGCCGCTTCGAAGAAGAAGGAACTGGTCGTCGTCGAAGGCTGGTCGCATTACGACCTCTATGACAAGCCGGAGCCGGTAGCGCAGGCACTCGCGAAGCTGGTCCCGTTCTACAAAGAAAACCTCTGATCATAGCTGGCGGCCGTCACGCAAGTGGCTGCCGCTTTGCATGGCAGACCGTCGCCGAGACGAATGCACAGCTTAAGCGTTCAATTGCGGCGGCCATCTGATGAAGTGATGGAGCGAAAAGAACAAGATGAAGACAATATTTATTACCGGCGCGTCCACGGGCTTGGGAAAAGCGACTGCGACCCTGTTTCAGTCGCGAGGGTGGGAAGTCATCGCAACGATGCGAGATGTGGCCAAAGGTGCCGATCTGGCAAAGCTGGAAAACGTCACCGTGCTGCCGCTGGATGTTACCGACCCGGCACAGATCGAAAAAGCGGTTGCCAGCGCACTGGAACCGGGACCGGTGGATGTTGTCTTCAACAATGCAGGCTATGGTCTGGGCGGCCCGCTCGAAAATCTTTCCGATGCGGAAATCGTGCGGCTGTTCGATACGAACATGCTGGGCACGATCCGCGTGACCAAGGCGTTCATTCCCCATTTCAAGGCGCGGAAGCAGGGGATGTTCATCGCGACAACCTCGATGGCGGGGTTGATGGCGGTTCCATTCAACACGATCTGCAATGCCTCGAAATTTGCCATCGAAGGCTGGGCAGAGGGGATGTTCCAGGAACTCGGTCTGTTCAACATCGGAATAAAGACCGTCGCGCCGGGTATCATCAAATCGCAGTTTGGGGAGAACGCGATCTGGTCCGTCGGCGAGGAGTATAAGGGCGGCTTTGAGCGGTCGATGGCGCAGTTCGATTTCCAAAGCTATTTCTCCACTCCGGAAATGATTGCCGATGTGGTGTACGAGGCAGCGACAGACGGCAAAAAACAACTGCGATACGTTGCCGGTGAAGACGTAAACATGCATTTCGCGGAATATCAGGGACTGGGACGTCAGGCTTATGTGGAGCAACTGGCGGAAAAAATAATCCGGTGAGCCTATAGGCCAAAAGTGCTTCCCGTTGTGTCGGCACGCAAAATTGCATGACCGAAGCCGGTCAGCCTGGTGTTAGCTAAGCTGAGCTGTTCTGCAGCCGAGCGGCCGCTACTGAGTGGCGGCCGCTTTGACACGCTAGACCCCCGCCACGCGCCCGGCTTCACCGGGTGTTTTCGATGCTGCCCCCATATGGCGATCGAACCAGCCGATCAGGCGCTCCGGGTGCTGGCCGAAGTGGTTTTAGGCATAGAAACGCTGGTTGGATTCCTCGATCCACAGCAGTTCCTTTTCCGCCGCGCCGAGCGCATCGAAAATCTCCTGACCATCCTTCTCCGCATGAATGAGGAAGTCGCGCCGAAGCTGCGCCATCATGGTCGGCACCTTCACGGCGTGGGCATGCGGCAACCCTTCACGCTGCAGCCCGAAAAAGCCCGATACAATGCGCGGCGGCGATTAACTCAAACGTTGCATTAGGCGTAGGCGAAGACCGCAAGTTAAGATGAAATCCTGCCCCGGCAACCACTGAGACTTGAAATATTTGACCATTTGATAGCAGAATCATACTTGCCGTCAGCGCGTCAGGCGGTGCGATTCTGTTGCATCTGCTGAGCAAGCTCTACGGGTGAACCAGCGTCATCATTACGACGAACCTCAGCTTCCGCTTCAAGAACAGCTCAGCGCACGACACTAAAATGACAAGGGAGAAAACGAGGAACTTGATCACGACCGCAGACCCGAAACCTACCTGATAGGCGGGTAAGTTCTCAGTGACAATCAACATCGTAATTCGAAAGGGTTAATCCTGATAATACTTTAGGCCCAAAGTTTTTCCGGGACGTATTCATTTATAGCAAGTTGTTTAGAGTGATTCTATTGTGATACGTTTACAGCCTGAATAAACGTGAGGGTTGATAAATGTCATTGCCTGTGAGCACGCGTGTATCAGTAGCATTTGTCGACGATCACCCTATACTTCTCGAAGGGCTCGTAAGTCTCTATTCGGGCAAAAATGACCTCAAGATTGTTGGTGAAGGCCACAACGCTGTAGATGCCATTAAGCTCACAGAGCAGCTTTCTCCAGACGTTATCGTCATAGATCTCAGCATGCCAGGCGACTCGATGGCGGCAATTGAGGTTATAATTCAGACGATGCCTGATACCAAAGTCGTTATCTTCACTGCTACCTCTAGTATCGAAACCGCAGTGAAGGCTCTCAATGTCGGCGTATCCGGATATGTTCTCAAGGGAAGTAGTTCAACGGACCTTCACGAAGCAATAATCGCCGCTCACAAAGGCGAAAAATACATGACGCCTGGCTTTGCGACGAAGGTCATCATGTCAATGAAAGCTGCGGAAGCGCGGCAAAAAGCGATGCAAAACAAGCGTCTCAGTGCCCGAGAGGAGCAGATAGTCAGGCATTTGATGAGAGGGCAGACAAATCGCGAAATTGCGCGCAGCCTCGACATCAGCGAGAAGACGGTCAAACATTACATGACAATCCTTATGCAAAAGCTTGATGTGCGCAACAGAGTTGAAGCCGTACTAGCTGCCCAGAAAATCAATACGCCGAGCGATCTTTTCAACTGAAATAAGCAAGCGAAGCCAAGTGGTTATTCGCTTGTATTCGTGCTCGACAATTGATTGATTGGCAGAACCGCGACGACAATCGTGCCGGCCAGACGTCTGAAGACGCGCATTTTACCGCCAAACGATCTCACGCGCCGCCTCTGGCTCGTAATCCCAAGTTTCACACGGGCTGCTGCTTTTTGATCTGTGTGGACGACACGTTCGCCGAGATCCGCCACGACGACGATCAACTTGTTATCGTGGATCCGGTAGCGAACTTTCTGCTTATTGCTCGAAGCGTGTCGGAATGCATTCATGAGCCCTTCTTGAATAAAGCGATAGACGCATACGTTGAGATGGGGCTTGTAAACTTCCTTCGGTATCAGACCATCCATTTCAACAGGGAAAGCCGTAAGATCCCGATATCTCGCGACAGCTAACTTTATGGTCTCGCTTAAGCTGAGCTCATCAAGCTCTGGCAAAGCCAGACCTGCAGAAATTTTTCTGAGGTCTACCAGTACGCTGGAAACAAACTTGAGAAGCTTTTCCAGTTCATTGTCGACGAGTTTTCCGCTCGTTCGCTGCTCTGCGAGCATGTCGCTCAAGCGGAGATTGATGAGTGTTAAAACCTGAACCGGACCATCGTGCAGATCATTGCCAATCTGATCGAGTATTTTCTCGTTCAGCTTACCGGCCTCAAGGCGCGCATAATCTGCCGCTTTTCTTAGCTTGTCGTTCTGCTCCCATAAATCCAGAGCGTCGAGAAGATTTGCTTCAATCGCACGCTTTTGCCGGACGATCAGCCGACTTGCCGTTAGAGCAATAAGATACAGAAGTCCCAGCATTGGAAGAGTGATAGCCGCGACGATCAGGAACGTCCCACGCTGAGCCGAACGGAGCTCGCCGATGAGATAGTTCGGCTCTTCATAAAACTCTCCGACAAGAATGATCTTGCCGTTCTTGTCGCGCAGTAGCGGCGCATAGACTTCGATCAGGAAATTTTGTTTTTCATCGCCCGTATACGCGTGCTTGTCGACCTCTGTACGGGATACGACGATTTCACCCGATAAAGCGGCCTTCAACTCGTCGAAAACCCGCGGACGATCGATTTTCTGGTTGTTCGTCGAATAGAATATGCTGCCGTCTGCCTTCCAGAGCTTGATCGTGCGAACATGCTGACCAAGAGGTCCCGTGCCGAGGAGCGTCTCAAGACGTGAGGCAAGGACGGGATTGATCACATCATTGCTGATGTCCACTTCCTCGATGAGAGGCGACACGAAGGTCTCAAGATAAAGTGCTCCTACTCCGCCCGCCCCTGCGAGCATTGCCCGTTCAACGCGATCTGAAGCCCACAGCGTTAGACATGACATCAAGACAATTATGATCGGAGACATGAGGATCATGAATTGTGTTGAGAGGTGTAAGGCTCGAAATCTTTCAAGTAGAGATCGCCAGGAAAGATTCCATTTCACTGGCGATTCAGAAGACGAACTCTTGACAGGATCGGTCTCGTTCGGTGGCGAAGATCTCATATGTGAACTCGCAGGCGGTTTTCACCAATGTGTTCTCGAAAATCTGATTTTTAATTAACTCCGCCGAACATTCGGCGATTTTCCCAAGTCAGAGTACGCAACTCGCTATCGTCGCAATTTGACCCCACCAAGGGCTGAACTTCTCAGACTAAAGTCCGATGTCTCGTCCGACGAAGGGGCATGAAAGAACTGGACCATGTGAAGTGTCACAAAGCAAGCGTTTCCTGCAACCTGTGATCATGAGGGCGAAGGGGACCTTCTTCTGGTAAGGGGAAGATATGTTGATTGTGCTGCGCCCAATCAGAACCTTTCAAAGCCTCCATCAATGTAACGGCGTTTTAGCGCTCTGGCGCTTTTGGAGGGGAAAATGGCTGCTTTCACACTCAACCAGGCTGACCTGGCATTTGTTCTTCATCAGATCAAAGTCGCAGAAGTCCACGCGTCCGGTGTGCCGCTTACTGAAATTCGGCTCAACCCTGATGGAACGGTGATTTCCGACCGGACACAGTATGACGCTGTCACCGGGGTCTATCTTGGAAACGCAGCAACGCCTCGCGCCATTCCCGACCCCCATGTGCCGGTCGGCCTTCGTACCGTTGATGGAACTTACAACAATATTGTCCCGGGCCGTGAACTATGGGGCGCTGCCGATCAGGCAATGCCACGTGCACTTGATCCGAATTTCCGCAACGATGCCGATGGCGACACGATGTCGCTTGGGGGCCCAGCCGTCGTAACCAACACCGACTATAGCGTTGTCGGCGCACCATCTGGAGCAAATGGCGGCCACACAGGCAACGTTGCGGACGCGGATCCACGCATCATCTCAAACCTGATTTCCGATATGAGCATCAACAATCCGGCTGCTGTGTCAGCCTGGTTCAACAATCCTCTGGCAGTTGCGGCATGGGAAGAGGCCAATCCTGGCATGGTTCCCGTTGCGCCCGGAGAACCGCTCGGCACAAACGGTGTGTATCTTACCAATGCCGACCTTGCTTCGATCCCGAACATTGCACCTGACGAAGGCCTGTCGGCACCGTTCAATGCGTGGATGACGTTCTTTGGTCAATTCTTCGACCATGGCCTGGATCTCATCAGCAAAGGCAACAACGGCTCGGTGTTCATTCCGCTTCAGGCCGATGATCCCCTGGTGCTTGGAGCTGACGGACTTCCTGGGACCGCAGACGACCTGCCTCCCAGCCTACGCTTCATGGTGATCACCCGCGCAGATCCCGTCGATGGCCCCGGTGCAGACGGTGTGATGGGAACGACTGATGACACACATCACGAGGCCCGCAACACCACAACTCCGTTCGTTGATCAGAACCAGACCTATACCTCCCATCCGTCGCATCAGGTTTTCCTGCGTGAATACGCAACGATAGGCGGCGTTACCGTTGCAACGGGCCGTTTGCTGGACGGCCCTCCTCCAGCCGGTTCACCTGCGGGAACACATGGCGGGCTTCCAACATGGGCAGATATCAAGGCCAACGCCCTGCAATTTCTGGGCATTCAGTTAAGCGATGCTGATGTCGTCAACCTGCCTCTGATCCGCACCGATCAATACGGTAATTTCATCCCCCATCCGGTGACAGGTTACGCGCAGGTTGTTACGGGTATCGGCGCCGATGGCATTCCAAACACGGCTGACGACGCTGTTGTCTCCGGCACGCCCTCAACACCCGTCAACACGTTCACGTCGCTGGCGCTGCGTACGGGCCATGCCTTCCTGGATGACATCGCTCACAATGCCAACCCTTTCAACAGCCAGACTGGAGCGCTAAAAACTGCGGACGCCGACGGTGTTGTCAATAGCGGACCCCTCGCGGCCGGTGTTTATGACAATGAGTTGCTCGAACGGCATTTCATCACGGGTGACGGGCGCGGTAACGAGAATATCGGCCTCACTGCTGTCCATCACATCTTCCATTCCGAGCACAATCGTCAGGTCGATTCCCAGAAGCTGACGATCCTGCAAAGCGGTAACGTCGCTTTCATCAACGAGTGGCTGGCAACAGATATCAGCAGCCTCCCGGCCGGCTTCGAAAATCTTCCAGCGATTGATCAGCTCGCTTATGCGCAAGGCCTGAACTGGGACGGCGAGCGCATGTTCCAGGCAGCCCGGTTCGCGACCGAGATGCAGTACCAGCACCTTGTGTTCGAAGAATTCGCACGCAAGATTCAGCCCGCGATCGATGTGTTTGTTTTCAACTCGGTCACTGACGTTAATCCGTCAATCTTCGCTGAATTTGCCCATACGGTTTATCGCTTCGGACACTCCATGCTGACCGACGGTATGCCACGTGTTTTCCTGAATGCCGATGGTACGGAAACGGCAGCAACTGAACCTGAGCTCGATCTCATTGAGGCTTTCCTCAATCCTGTGGCATTTGATCTCAACAACACGATCAGTGCCGATCAGGCCGCCGGCGCGATCGTGCGAGGCATGGTCGTTGAGCATGGCAATGAAATCGACGAATTCATCGTCAGCTCTCTGCGCAACAATCTGCTTGGTCTGCCGCTGGATCTTGGCGCAATCAACATTGCCCGCGGTCGCGATACGGGCGTGCCTTCACTCAACGACGCCCGTGCACAACTGTATGCGGCAAGCGGCTCCACATTCCTGAAGCCCTATGACAATTGGGTTGATTTTGCCGCCAATCTGAAAAACTCCGCGTCGGTTATCAACTTCATTGCAGCCTATGGCACGCATGGAACAATCACGGGCGAAACCACATTGGCCGGCAAGCGCGCGGCCGCAACAGCGCTCGTTATGGGCGGCACTGACGCCCCACTTGATCGCGTTGCCTATCTGACCAGCACAGGATCGTGGGCTGGCGTGGAAACTGGCCTCAACCTCATCGATCTCTGGATCGGCGGCCTTGCGGAAAAGAAGATGCCATTTGGCGGCATGCTGGGCTCGACTTTCAACGCCATCTTCGAAATGCAGCTCGAAAATCTGCAGGATGGTGACCGGTTCTACTATCTGACCCGCACACAGGGCCAGAACTTCCTCAACATGCTGGAGCAAAACTCGTTCGCCAAGATGATCATGGCGAATACGGATATTGCACAGCCGGGCGCTGACGGGATCAGAGGTACGGCAGATGACATTATCGCCCGTCACCTCGGTGTTGACGTCTTTGCCGATTACGATTTCGTTCTCGAGATCAACAAGGCGCATCAGGTCGGCGAAGACCCTGTTGGGGACGATCCGATCATGGCCGCTCTCGGTCTCGGCAAGGTCCAGCGTGATGATTTGACTACCGTGGATGTTGACGAAAGTGTCGCTGACACCAGCGCGGATCAAAGCGGCGCCACGGGACATTATCTTCGCTTCACTGGTGGTGAACATATCGTGGTCGGCGGCACGATAGGTAACGATACCATCATTACCGATTTTGGTGACGATGGTATCTGGGGTGATGCCGGCGACGACCGGATCGAGAGCGGCGCCGGCGTCGATCTCGTAAACGGCGGAGCAGGCAACGATATCATCACTGACTCGGGCGATACCGGCGACTTCATGAAGGGCGATGAAGGCGATGACGTGATCGCCAATTCGAACGGCATGGATATCGTCATGGGCGGAACCGGTAAGGACGTAGTCTTTGTCGGCGTGGACGACACGGAAGTTTTCGGTGGTGACGGCGACGACTTTATTCTTGGCGGTGACGGCGTCGATCTTCTCATGGGCAATGAAGGGGACGACTGGATGGAGGCGGGCGGCGGCTTCGACACGACGGCCGGAGACAACTCCGAGCTGTTCTTCAATTCGTCTATCGTCGGTCACGATGTCATGTTTGCCGGGAATGAAGAACACGATTTTGACGCGGAGTCCGGCGACGACATTATGGTCCAGGGCGAAAGCGTTATGCGCAATGAAGGTATGTTCGGCTTCGACTGGGCAATCTTCAAGGGCGTGGAAATGGACGCCTACGCTGACATGCGTATACCGATTTTCACCACGGAACAGGAAGACATCCTTCGCAACCGGTTCGACAAAACGGAAGCACTTTCCGGCTGGAATTACAACGATACACTGCTTGGCGACGACCGGGTCTTTGGCGACCTGGCGCCTGGTGATACGGTTGCCACAACGGAGGGTATCTTCTTCAAGGATGGTTTGACGCAGGCAGGCGTTGATCGAATTGAAGGCCTGCGTGAACTTCTTGGCAACCTGATTGCGGCGGCTCCAGCCAGCGGCAATCTGGAGGCGGTTACTGCTTTCGACCGTGGTAACATTCTCCTTGGTGGAGCAGGAAGTGACACTCTGCGTGGCAACGGTGGCGACGACTTCCTTAATGGCGATGCGTGGCTTAATGTTCGTATCCGCATCACGCCTGCTGGCGCCGATAACTCGGAAAGCAATCAGATTGCGACGGTAGACAGCCTAAAACATGTCTTCACCGAAGATGAAAATCCGGCATGGGCGGGAAAGTCGCTCTTTGAGTTGATGATTTCCCGTACGATCGTGCCAAGCCAGTTGCATATCGTCAGAGAGATTGTCTCATCGACGGCGCCGCTTGCAGGTACCGATACTGCAGAATTCAACGATGTTCGTGCAAATTACACGATCGCCAGAAACGCGGATGGCAGTTTCACGGTTACCCATAACACCGTTAGCAACGTCGTTGATCCTTTGACCGAGCGTAATCTCGTCTCGGATGGTGTCGACACCTTGCGAAATATAGAGGCGGCACGGTTTTCGGACGGTATCGAGGTGGCTCTCGTAAACCGGGCGGCAACAGGTGTGCCGGTGATTAGCGACACGTCGCCCACCGAGACACAGACATTGACTGCGGATACCTCCGGAATTGCTGATGAAAACGGCCTTGGAACATTCAGTTTCCAGTGGCAGGCATCGACCAACGGCACGACCTGGGCAAATGTCGGGGCGAACTCGGCAAACTTTACTCCCCAGCAGCCGCAGGTTGGTCAACACGTTCGCGTGGTCGTCAGCTTCACCGATGGGTTCGGCTCTGCTGAGCAAGTCGTTTCTTCGGCTACCGAAGTGGTCGGCGACGTCATTAGCGCCAGCAACGTCGGCACCGTCATCACTGGTACCGCAGGAGCGGATATCATTACCGGAAACCGCGGGAACGACACGATCAACGCCTTGGGCGGTGACGACGTTATTAACTGGAGCGCGAGCCTCCTGGGGCTGTTACCCGATGGTCGGGACAGCGTGAGCGGCGGCGCTGAGGGCCCCGACGGAGACTCTTTCGTTGTCAACGGCTCCGCACTTGCCGAGACCTATCGTGTCTATACCCGCGCGGCAGCAGTCAGCGCAGGAATGACAGGGATCGCCACGGCAACGGAAATCGTCATTACGCGCAATGGCACCACCAATGGCGCGATTATTGCAGAATTGACTGACATCGAGGAAATCGTCATCAACACCGGGGCGGGAAACGACACAGTCCTGGCAATCGGCGACTTTTCTCCGACCAATCTCAGCTTCAACACGATCACCATCAACGGCGAAGCAGACGACGAGACTGTTAATATCTCCGGGTTGATGTCAGCGCATCGGATTCTCTTCCGCAGCAATGGCGGTGACGATACAATCGTGGGGACCCTGCGTCCCCAGGACGTGATCGAACTGGCGCCGGGACAGCAGCTTTCCAGCTACACCCTTGTTGACAATGGCGACGGTACGAAATCCTTCTCAAATGGAACCCATTCGATCACTTTTACCGGCACCGTCGTACCCCAATTCCAGGAAGCCACCCCAAGCGAGGATGGAGACGACATTTCCGGCATCTTCGAATACACGCCAAGTGACCTGGCTGGTCTCAAAGCTCTCGTAAACGGCCTCTCGCCCAACGATGGCGATGATCCAGTTCCAACAGGGGTGCGCACCCTTTCCGGTCATGGCAACAATGCCGCAAATCCGGACGCAGGTGCGGTGGATACGCCTTTCATTCGCATCACCCATTCGCACTACGGGGAACCGGATGCCTTCGGAAACTCCGCGATCAATCCGATCTTTGCCGGGCTGGATCCGCGTAACATTAGCAACATTCTGGGTGCACAGGAAGCAAACCTGCCAAAAGCCGATGCCAACATCTTCTTCATGGCTTTCGGGCAATACTTCGACCACGGCCTGGATTTTCTCGGCAAAGGTGGAAATGGCACGATCCAGATCGGCGCGCCTGGCAACGGTGCCCCAGGCTCTGGAAATCCGGCTGACCTGACACGCGCAACCGTCGCCTATTATGACGATGGCGTTCCACAACACATAAACAAGACATCGCCGTTCGTCGATCAGAACCAGGCTTACGGTTCCAATGATCTCGTCGGGCAGTTCCTGCGCGAGGGCGATGGATCGGGTGGCCTTGGATCACACCTGCTTCAGGGCGGTGCGGATCCATCCAACCCCAACTTCAAGCTGATGCCAACATTGCGTGATCTTATCCTGCATCACTGGGAAAACGATACGGTTTTCCACTCACCTACACTCGCAGGCGGTCAGGCTAGCTTCCGCTCCTATTTCCCGGGTCTCGTTACGGCAGGCGTGGTCAATGAAGCCATGGTTGCTGGGCTTGCCTCGGACTTCATGGGCAGCACACACGCATTGCTTCTCGACACCAACCCATACATCAGCCTGCTCGATCACTACGTGGCAGGCGATGGCCGGGCAAACGAGAACATTGCTCTCACCTCAATGCACACCATCTGGGCCCGAAACCACAATTTTCATGTGGAAGGTCTCGAGGCAGCCGGTTTCGATGGCACCGCCGAGGAACTGTTTCAGGCCGCCAAGATGATCAATGAAGCCGAATACCAGCGTGTCGTCTTTACTGAATTTGCAGACAAGCTGATCGGCGGGATCAGGGGCGATGGCGATCATGGTTTTTCGGAGTACAATCCGAATGCGACGGCTGCGATCAGTCACGAATTCGCCGCCGCTGTCTACCGGGTCGGCCACTCGCTGATCGGCCAAACCATGACGGTGCTGGACGCAGATGGAAACCCAACTCAGGTTGCATTGTTCGATGCCTTCCTGAACCCGACGAACGATCCATCTGCCTTCAAGCTGCCACTCAGCACACTTGCCCAATACGGATATGTGCCGCAGGAAGGGTATGAGCAGCTTGGTGTCAGCGCGATCCTCGGAGGCATTGCAACACAACCTGCTGAGGCGGTCGATTTCAACATTGTCGACGCTGTGAGAAACGACCTCGTCCGTATCAATGCGGACCTGTTTGCCTTCAACGTTGCCAGAGGTTGGGACGTCGGACTTGGAACGCTCAACCAGGTTCGCATGGACCTTGCAGCATCCACTGACCCCTATGTTGCTGAAGCGCTGGGGTATGCAGGGGCAATGACGGCTTACGCCTCCTGGGACGATTTCCAGAGCCGCAACGGCCTATCAGATGCCGTCATGGCGCAGTTCCGGCAGGCCTATCCGGACCTCGTTCTGGAAGCCGGCGAACTCGAAGCTTTCCGGGCGATCAATCCCGATATCGAGATTGCAATGCAAGCCAATGGAACCGGCATTGTCAAAGGTATTGATCGTGTTGATCTCTGGGTCGGAGGTCTTGCTGAAAAACACATCAACGGCGGCATGGTCGGACAAACATTCTGGGTCGTCCTCCAGGAGCAGTTCGATCGTCTGCAGGAAGCCGACCGCTTCTATTACACGGACCGGTTCGACGATTTCGACTTCTATGAAAACTTCATCGACGGCCAGGAGTTCGCCGACATCATCGCTCGAAACACGGGCCTGACCAATCTTGACGAGGATATTTTCTCGCCAAGCGTTGAAGACAACGAGGAGGAAAACGACGACGACAACAATGATGACGACGATGATGATGGCGGCAGCGACAGCGGCGGCGATAACGACAATGAAGAAGAGGACGACGGCGAAGAAGACAACGATGATGATGATGATGGCGACGACGACGAGAGTGGCAGCGGCGAGGACGACGATGACACCTGCTCGCATGAAGACGACGATGACGATGGCCCTGTTGTCTCTATCCCGATCGCAGCCCTCGCCCTGATCGGTACCGCTGCGGGCGAAGTACTCGCTGGGCAAGCAGGCGATGACACAATACTTGCAGGTGGCGGCTCAGACGTACTGTCTGGGGATGCTGGTTCTGACATCCTGAGGGGCGAAGACGGCGACGACGTGATTGTCGCGGCTGCAGGCAACGATGTTGCAAGTGGTGGCATTGGCGATGACGAGTTGCATGGCGGCGCCGGTCACGATGTACTCTTCGGAAATAGCGGGGCCGATCTTCTCTTCGGAGATTCCGGTAACGACACCATCGAAGGTGGTGCCGGTGACGACCAGGCCTGGGGTGGCGATGGCGATGATATCGTTCTTGCAACAGCCTCTGACGGAAATGACCGGTATTGGGGCGATGCAGGCAAAGACACGCTCGACTACTCCGTTGCAACATCCAACCTGACGGCCGATCTCGGCACAGGCCTAATGGGACACGGCACGGCCGTGAGCGCCACGACTGGTAACGATACGTTCTACGGCTTCGAGAACTTCGTGGGTGGCTCTGGTCACGACGTGATCACAGCTTCGAATGCTGCGAACGTGATGGATGGTGGTCTTGGCAACGACACCTTCCGCTTCACAACGACGAGTGCAGCCAATGGCGACAGCATCTATGGCTTCCAGCCTGGCGACAAGATCGACTTCTCAGCGGTCGATGCCAACACAGGTGTTGCGGGTAAGCAGACCTTCGCAATCAACAGTCCAGCTTCGCTGACTGCGACCGGGGGTATTGCGATTACGCACGAAGTTCGTGACGGGGAGGACTTTACGGTCATTCGTGGTCACACCGATGCAGATGGGAACGCCGACTTTGAACTGGCGGTTTCAGGAAAGCACCATCTGACCAACGACGACTTCACAGGAGTTTCCTGAGCAACCGCGAGCGAACGGGGGACGGCTCCCGTTCGCTTCGAATTCCCAACGCCGGTGAGGACTGGCACCGGCGTTGCAAGCGACATGGGATGTCTTGGGTCAACCAAATCACTCCACGACATGCCGCGGACTTAACGCCGAATGTCGGCAAAGTTTCCAGGGGGAATTTCAGATGAGTGGCACCTGCAACAAAAAAGAAAACCAAATAAATGGCATAGGTGGCTTGATGATGTTTGTCTTCGGCCTGTCCGGCATCATCAATATTCTGGCCCTGACCGGCGCCTTCTACATGCTCCAGATCTATGACCGGGCGTTGACCAGCGGAAGCGTGTCAACGCTCGTCGCGTTATCTGGCCTGGCAATCGGCCTTTATCTTTTCCAGGGTCTCTTCGATATTTTGCGCTCGCAGATCCTGGTTAGGCTTGGCGCAAGACTGGACACACAACTGGCCCCACTCGCCCACAAAGTCGTCATTGACATGCCGCGCTATGGTTACTCTACGGCTGAAGCGACAGAGCGTGGCCGGGATGTCGATACGATCCGCGGCTTTCTGGCGAGCCCCGGCCTCATTGCGCTGTTCGATTTGCCCTGGATGCCCATTTACCTCGTATTCGTTTGGCTTCTGCACCCCATGCTTGGCATGCTGACAGTCGGCGGGGCGGTGGTTCTCGGTCTTTTGACGCTTTGCACGGAACTTCTGACACGGCGGCACGCCAAAGAGATGCTGAAGTCGACGGTCTTGCGCAACGCAGTCATCGATTCCAATGCTCGAAACAGCGATATCATGCACTCAATGGGCATTGCCGATCGCGCGGTCAGTCGTTTCGAGCGCGCCAATCGACGCCATCTCGATACACAAACCAAGACATCCGATATCTCCGGTACGTTTTCAGGCCTGTCTAAGGTTCTGAGGATGATGCTGCAGTCAGCAATTCTCGGTCTTGGCGCCTACCTTACGATCAAAGGCGAATTGTCGGCCGGTTCGATTATTGCTTCCTCGATCGTAACCGCTCGCGCACTCGCACCCGTGGATCAGGCAATCGCGCAGTGGAAGGGAATGGTGTCGGCCCGGCGCAGTCATGCTCGCCTGAAAGAAACACTGGCTGTTCTCGATGACAAAACAGCACTTTTGAACCTACCAGCGCCAAAGGAAACGCTGACTGTTGAAGGTATCACAACAGTTGCACCTCACAGCGGTGCTGTCCTTCTGAGTGATGTAAGCTTTGAGTTGAAGGCTGGTCAGGCACTCGCTTTGATCGGTCCGAGCGGTGGCGGGAAAACGACCCTTGCGCGATCCATTCTCGGTATCTGGCCAACACTTCGTGGTTCGGTTCGCATCGACGGTGCGGATCTCAAGCAATGGCCTTCGAGCTTTTTCAGTGAACATGTCGGCTACCTGCCACAGGATGTCTGCCTGATGGATGGAACCATCGCCGAGAATATTTCACGTTTTTCTGAAACACCGGAGGCTCGCACGATCCTCCAGGCTGCAAGAGCAGCAGGCATCCACGATATGATCGTTCGTCTGCCGAATGGCTATCAGACAGATCTGGGACCGAATGGCATGTCGCTTTCCGCCGGCCAGCGCCAACGTATCGGGCTAGCCCGCGCTCTCTATGGCAGTCCGTTCCTTGTCGTACTCGATGAACCGAACTCCAACCTCGATTCGGAAGGTGAAGAGGCCCTGATGAAAGCGATTGCCGCCGTACGCTGTCGCGGCGGGATCGTGGTGATGGTCGCCCATCGCCCAAGCGCCCTGCAATCCGCAGACATGGTCGGCGTTGTCCAGAACGGCAAGCTCGTAGCGTTTGGTCCAAGAGATGAAATCGTCAAAGGGCCACAACCGCAGCTGCTTCGCTCTGAACATACAAGGGTTCAGGCCTCGGCAGGCAATACTCCGGCAGAATGAATTTGTTCCGTTGCAACGCATAGAAGCAACAGGAGGAGAACATACAATGGAAGACAAACTTGTTCTGGGACTGCCCGACGTGGCAGCTTCTATAGCGCCAAAGAACCGCTTCGAACTTCACGATAAACCGGCCGCGCGCTACTGGAGCATTGTCAGCCCGGCACTCGCATTTGCCGCGATCGGTGCTTTTTTTGGAAAGCTTCACTCCGAAACACACGTCGTTGGACCGGATGTTCCGCATGAACCGCGGATCGAAGACCCAGTTGTCGAAACAGCCACGTTCTTGAACGACGCTTCGACGAACATCGACATAATAGAGGAAGTCGCCGCGTATCTCCGCCAAGTCGCAGAGGAAGCTGGCCGCGCTGAACGCAAAGTGAGGTTTTTCGCAGAACCCATGCCAATGCCCTCCACGTTTCATGCAAGGATTGACCTGAACCTCGAAAATCAAAACTTTCGTGCTTTCCTGCAATCCCTTTCTGCAAACGACAATCACAGGATCAATGGATACTTTGGGCCTCTGACGCAACTCGGTGCGCTTGGCAACGAAATCCCAATTGTCTGGTCCGAGAAAGACGGCTGGGACCCAGACGGAAGTCAACCTCAGGCGCCTGCTTCTTATCCCATTGAAAATTCCAGGGGCAACGACGTACCGGTCACTGGAGGAGGCACGCCTGCGACAGGCAACACGGGTGCGAACAGATTGCCCGTGGTTGCCGGGCGGGTGCTTCTCGGCAGTGGCTTGATGAACCTCTCAGCACTCATCCTTCTCGATAACCTGGCGTCGGCAGCGAGCGATCCAGATGGCGACACCCTGGCAATTCGAAACCTGCAGGTCTCTTCCGGCGTCGTACAGAGCTATGGCGAGGGGCGATGGCTGTACACACCAGAGCGCGGATATACAGGTGAAGTGACTTTCACCTACGGAATTAGCGATGGGCTCGGATCTGTGCTGGGAACAGCAATGCTGAACCTCGTCAAGGCAGCGCCACACGCCGTCGAAGGCACCAGTAACGACGATGTCCTGTTGGGCACGCCCGAGGAAGACGTGATAGCGGCTCTCGACGGGGACGATATCGTCTATGGTCGTGAGAACAACGACGTCATTTATGGCGGGAATGGAAATGACACGCTGATCGGAGGGACTGGAAACGACACGATCTATGGCGAGAGCGGCCACGACCGGATTTTCGGTGGCGAGGGTGACGATGTCATTTTTGGTGGCGAAGGCAACGACGAAATTTATGGTGAAGAAGGCGCTGACATCGTGTCCGGTGGTGAGGGCGATGACGTTGCCAGTGGTGGATCCGGCAATGACCACATGTTCGGAGATGCAGGCGACGACAGCCTTTCCGGGGATGCCGGGGAGGACCTGCTCGATGGCGGTGACGGCAACGACATGCTGTCGGGCGGTCTCGGCAACGACGCGGTAGTCGCTGGAGGCGGCAACGACACCATCGTCATCGGCCCTGGATCCGAGGAGGCGCGAGCCCCAGGACAGCTCTCCGGCGCCAGCGATGGTAACGACACATATTCTGGCGGTGATGGCTTCGACACGTATGACGCGTCCTCGGCTTCTGAAGCAGTGGTCATTGACCTCGCTGCCGAGACTGCATCGGGTTCGCAGATTGGAACAGACCAGGTCGTTGGATACGAAGCAGCGATTGGCGGCAGTGGAAACGACACGTTGACCGGCGATGACGGGAATAACCTCCTGATCGGAGGAACTGGCGATGATCGACTTACCGCAGGCAGCGGCAGCGATATCGTCAGTGGTGGCGCTGGCGATGATACTGTAGTCATTTTGTATACGAGCGACGGATCAAGCGATGGCGATGATCAATATTCAGGCGGTGAAGGGATCGATACCTACGACGCTTCTGCGACAATCACGGCAGTCATTATTGACCTTGAAGGTGGTACAGCAACGGGAGTCGAAATAGGGACAGATCAGTTGGAGGGCTTCGAAGTCGCCATTGCGGGACTCGGCAACGACGTCCTGGTCGCCAATTCAGACATCAATTTTTTGACGGGTGGCGCGGGCAACGACGTCTTCATTTTCCGTTCGGTGGAAGCCGTGTCCAACAACGGGCAAGGGACTGACAAGATACTAGACTTCCGGATTGGCGATCGGATTGATCTCTCCGATCTCGCAGATGAAATCGGCGGACTGATGTTCGACCGCATCATGGGTGAGATCGATGACCAGCAGGATGTGCGGCGCATCCGCCTATACAGCGAGTTTGCGGATGGCGAGACAGCCATTGTTCGCGCCGTCATCGATCTAGCCGGTGAACAGGACGACCTCGAGCTGCTGATCTACAGCCATCAGACGTTGACCGAAGACGATTTCATTCTTGCGGCTCGTGATGAGGACGCAGGATTGGCACGGGCGTAACAAAAAAGGCGAAAAGCCATATCGGGGAGTGTGCTGAGATGATGTATGAAAACAAAAACACAAAAAATCATGTGCAATCGGAAGCACTATCGTTCGGCATCGCGCTACGCGTCATCGTTTCAGGCGTTCTGGCAGCATTCCTGGTGTTTGGTGTGGGTGGATGGGCGGTCCAGGCAAAACTTGCTGGTGCGGTCGTCGCGCAAGGTCAGCTCGTCGTTCCTGAGCAGGTCAAGACTATCCAGCACCGTGATGGCGGGATTGTCGCTGACATTCCTGTTGCCAATGGAGATGCCGTAAAGGCTGGTGATGTGCTTCTCCGGTTTGACGAGACACAGACCAGGGTTGAACTGACGATCATCCGAAGCCAACTATCACAGCTGAAAGCGATGAAAATCCGCCTTGAGGCTGAGCGCGACGGTGAGGATACCGTTGCATTCTCCGATGGTTCTATCGTCCCTGAACTGGCTCGTAACGAAACCAAGCTTTTTCAGGAAAACCGCCGGATGATCCTCAATCAGAAACAGCAGCTGGAGATGCAAATCTCCCAGCTCGAAGACCAGATTGACGGTTTGATTTCGCAGAGGAAAGCGAACGACGTTGAAAAAAAGATCATCACCGAAGAGATCAGCGTGAGCGAAAGGCTCGCCAAAGGCGGGTTGATCAAGTTGTCGGAATTTCGCGACCTCCAGAAGCAGGTAGCCCGCATCGACGGGACCAGTGGTGAAGTGGCAGCCCGCGTGGCCGAGGCCGAAGGAGAGATTAGCGAATTGCGCATCAAGCTTCTTTCAATCGACCAGACAACGCGCTCTGAAACTCAGAAAGAGATTGTCTCGATCGAATCCAAGCTCGCCGAACTGGGAGAGCGCGAGATTGCTGCACATGACCGACTGTCGCGAATGGAAGTCCGCGCACCTGTTGATGGCTTCGTCTATGACCTTCAAATTCATACCATCAACGGCGTTATAGGTGCAGGTGCAACCATCATGTCGGTCGTTCCCCAGACTGACGACATGAAGGTCGAATTCCGGATACCCCCGGCGGATATCGATCGCGTTACCCCAGGGCAGGCCGCCAGAATGCGGCTGACCACCTTTAACAGTGCAACGACCCCAGAGGTATTTGGAATTGTTGAGTTCGTCGCAGCAGCAACCGTGATCGATAAGACGACCGGTCAACCTTACTATCTTGCGACAGTTGACATGATTGACCAACAGGAAGTCATCAGAGACCTTAAACTCATGCCTGGCATGCCCATCGAGGTTTTCGTTCATACGGCTGAGCGATCCGCATGGTCTTATCTGACGAAGCCTTTCACCGATCAGGTCATGAAAGCGTTTCGCGAAGAATGACTTGGAATAGACGACATCCAGTCAAAGGAGCCGAGATTAATCCGCAAGGGCGATGGACGGTACTTCCAGCAAGTCACAGACTGCGCTGCTGATTGGGCAACGATCCTCTCGGAAGGGAACGAATGCCTATCTTCATTGATCGGCACGATCTCTCCGGCTTTTCCGCCGCAGATATTGCCGCAGCACATCTCAAGGACCCAAGTGTCCAGGAGCAGTATGGCGTTCGGTTTCTGACTTACTGGTTCGATGAAAGGCGTGGGACGGCATTCTGGGCGGTTGCCACGATGGCGCTTGAGACGACGAGCGGCATCAGCAGGGCGACGAGCACGTGTTTGCGATCGAAGCGCGCCGCAAATCCCAGCGTCATCGGAGCCGCGATTACCGTAAAAAAGCCGGGTACGGTTACCATCAGTCCGGCCGTCCCCTCACTGATACCAAGGTCAGTCGCGATCAGCGGCAGAAGGCCAACAGGCAGGAATTCGGTGGTGACAAGGGCGAAGGCTCCAATACCGACACTGGCGACTGCGGCCCAGGATGCAAGCGGTTTACTGTCCGCCTGCGCTGAGGGAAGTTTCGGGAGACTGGCTTGTCCATGGGCGGTGTCCTTTGGTGGAAAGCAGGGCGAACCGGCAAAGGGGAGGTTCGCCTGCGATATTTCACCCGAACTTGACGAGGTTGAGGGCGGGCAGCGGACCGCCGGGGAACTGCACCAGCTTACCGCCGACGGCGATTGGGCCGAGGTCGATGCCGGTAAACCCGAGTTGGGCGACCAGCGCGCCGACTTCCGCTTTTGCCCGTGCGTCGTCGCCGGAATAGAACAGGACCCGCGATCCACCTTCGGTTCTGGGATCGCCGGATATCAGGTGCGGTTGCAGGTGATTGAATGCCTTAACGACACGGGCGCCAGGAACGAGATCGGCAAAAACCTCGGTGGAAAGGCGGCCGTTCAGTTCGGCCGGTTTGAACAGCGGCGCTTCGATGGAATTGTTGGCGTCGATGATGATGCGACCACCAAAGTCCGGCAGGCCGGCCAGCGCCTTGGGTAGCTTCGACCAGTTGACGGCGACAAGCACGATGTCCTTTGACGCTGCTTCTTCACGCGTGCCTGCCTCGATTGTCGGACCGATAGCGGCGACCACTTCTTTCAGGCTGTCCGGTCCTCGGCTGTTGGAAAGCGTGGCGCGGATATTATTGTTGGCGAGAGCTGTGGCGAAGGCGCGGCCAATATTGCCGGCACCGATAATCCCGATAGACATGATGAGTCTCCTGATTTGAAGCGAAGGGGGAAACCGGCGCTTTGGTATTGAAGCGCCGGAGGCAGATCAGGCGGTGAAGCCACCGTCGGCGAGAATGTCCGCTCCGGTAACGAAGGCCGCATCCGGGCTGGCGAGATAGGCGACGACGCTGGCGATCTCGTAATCCTTACCATAGCGGCCGATTGCCATGCCGGGACCGACGATCTTCGAGACCGGGCCGCCATCGGGGTTCATGTCGGTATCGGTCGGACCGGGATGAACGGTGTTGACGGTGATGCCCTTCGGCCCAAGGTCGCGTACCAGGCTGCGGTTGAAACCCGCGACCGCGCCCTTTGTCAGCGTATAGAGCGAGGCTGTCGGGAAGGCGGCATAGCGGGTCATGGACGAGCCGATATGGACGATGCGGCCACCGGACTTCATGCGGCGGGCGGCTTCCTGCGTGGCAACGAAAACACCGGTGACGTTGACGGCGATCATCCGCTCGTAGTCTTCAAAGGTGATGTCCTCGATCGGGCCGCCAAGCGCGATGCCGGCATTGTTGACGAGAATGTCGAGCGAGCCGAAGGTTTCTTCGGTTTTTGCGACAGCGGCGCGGACGGCGGCCGGATCGCCGGCATCGGCCTGAATGGCGATGGCGCGACCACCGGCTGCTTCGATTTCGGCGACCACAGCGGCAGCCTTGTCCGGCGAGGCGCTGTAGGTGATGGCGACGGCCGCGCCATCCGCAGCGAGACGCTTGGCGATGGCGGCACCGATCGAGCGGGAACCGCCGGTCACAAGGGCAGTTTTACCGGTCAGGGAGAGAGTGTTTGACATGGGTTTATCCTTTCAATTGTCGTTGGGGGTTGGATGACCGCCGGAAATCCCCGCGGTCGGCTGGAAAAGTTCAGTTCTGGTGGTTGATTTGCGCCATCAGCCCGGCGCCGTCGGCGACGGTCCAGTGGTCGGTGATCTGGCCGTTGCGAACCCGCATCACGTCCATGACGCTGAAGCGGGTGGCGCGTCCGGTCGCGGCGATACCCATGAAGGGACCCAGATGGGTGCCGTGATAGGTCTTGTAGGTGCTGACGAGATCGCCTTCGGCAATCTGGAAATGCACCTTGGCATTCCAGTCCGGAAAGGCAGCGCGGAACATCAGGTAGATCTCCCGCGTGCCATTGCGGTCCGGTGGAAAGCCGCCGAACGGTGTGTGATCCACGTAGTCTGTTGCGAACAGCCGCTCGAACAGATCGAAGTTGCCGTCCCGCTGCACGCCTTCCAGCAACTGGCGGACGACTGCCTTGTTGGCGGCAGGATCGTCCCGCACGGCAGCCACTGCGGGAACGGGAAGCCCTACACCGATCAGGCCGGCGATCACGGTGCGGCGGCCGATATCCATATTGTCGATGGCTTCTGCCTTGTCAGTCGAGAGCGTCATGGCCGTTCACTCCGGTTCGGTTTCGATGGAGTGAATATCGCTTGCAATTTGCCTTTAGATTAGCCGTAATCTTCTGACATCGGTTTCAATGAATGCTTGAAGGTTGTTATGGAAACACTGGCCAATCTCGAATCCTTCGTGCGCAGCGCCGAGCTTGGCGGTTTCTCGGCGGCGGCGCGGCGCCTGGGTCTGACGCCCGCAGCGGTCAGCCGCAATGTTGCGACATTGGAAGGAAATCTCGGCGTGCGCCTGTTTCAGCGCTCGACGCGCTCCCTGACATTGACGGAGCCAGGCGAGCGGTTCCTGATGTCAATCCGGGACAGTCTGGAAAACCTGCAAGGCGCGATCGCCGAAGCCTCGGCCGATCAGGAAGAGCCGGCAGGCACGCTGAAGGTCAGCATGAGCCCGACCTTCGGCATCGATTATATTCTGCCGCTCTTGCCGGAATTTTCCGCGCGTTATCCGAAGGTGCGTCCCGAATGGATGTTCGAGAACCGGCAGATCGACCTGATCGCCGAGGGCTACGATGTGGCGATTGGCGGAGGTTTTGAGCTGACGGCGGGCGTGATTTCGCGCACGCTCGCGCCGGCGCATATCATCGCGGTCGCCGCGCCTTCCTATATGGCGGGCAGGGTACCGCCGCACGATCCTTTAGCGTTGCTCGAGTTTGATGGCATCGTCATGCGCTCGTTGCGGACGGGCCGCATCCGGCTGTGGCAGATGCGCGATGCGGCGGGGAGGGAAGAGCCGGCGCGGCTCAGGGAAACGGTGGTGGTCAATGACCCTGCCGCAATGCGCATGGCGGCGCTGGTTGGCATGGGGGTGACGATGATCGCCAAGCCCGATGCGCTGCCCTATCTCGAAAACGGAGAGCTGATCCGAATTCTGCCGAACTGGTATGCCGAAGCCGGGCCGATCTCGATCTACTACGCCAACCGCACGCTTCTGCCGCTCAAGACCCGCGTCTTTGTCGATTTCGTCGTGGAGGCGTTCCAGCGTGAAAAGTGGCCGGAACGCTTTGCCGGGAGTCTGGGGTAGGAAAGGCTCTTCAGCCTGGAAGGATTTCATCCTGACCGCTGGGCGGAACGGTCCGTGATCGATGTCTGAAACATGCTGAATATCCGTGATTTATTTTGAGAAAAGTTCTAAAATAAAGGGCAGGGAGGATACGAATATGCGCCCCCTTGATCCGAACGAACATCGCCAATATTGGGAGGTCATTGGTCTCGATATATTGCTTATGCTTTGTGTCGCAGTGCCCGTCGCTGCAATGGTGTTTATCATTTTGCATGTTTACAGTTGAGTTCGCTTCGCATCGGAAACCGCGAAATGTGGTGTCTGTCGAATGCCGATTGCAGTGAACCCTTCGGGGTGGACTACGGGACACGGAAACCTACAGCAGAACAGCCGTTGCCGATGACATGTGCATCAGCAAGTCAATGATCGTTGGGAGAAAAATGACCGTTCGCAGCCTCTCGATGGCAAGGACGGCAGCTCTCCGGCTCGTCAAGAAGGGCTAGAGGCCCCGCCATCGAGTGTGTGAGCAGGCTTTCCTGTTATCGGTGATCCGATTACCGTGGCGGCAGGCATCTTGAAGGAGCCTCTGCCAATATTCATTCTTCTGGTGTCCATCGCCAAGATCGGTCGATACGCCGTGCTGGCTGTGGCGACGCTAGGACTTGCCTGACATGCTGCCGTGGATCGTGGACTTCCAGAGAGATATCTACTTCGCGTTTGCCGAGCACATCAAGGCATTCGCAGGCGGTGGAAGCTGGGCGGCGTTTCTCGCGTTCCTTCCGATGGGTATCGTGTTCGGCTCGGTCCATGCGCTGACGCCCGGACACAGCAAGACGATACTCGCCAGCTACCTGACCGGATCGTCGGCAGGAGTGAGACGTGCCCTGGTGACGTCCATCGCCTTGTCGTTCACCCACGTGACGATGTCCGTGATGATCGTGCTCCTGTCGTTCCCATTGATCTCGATGATGTTCGGTGGAAGCGGTCCGGGATCGTCGCCTGTCCTCGAGAATGTCAGTCGTGGAATGCTCGGCATTATCGGCGTCTGGATGATCTTCCGGGCTCTGTCACGGCACAAACGTCAGCATCACAGCCGAGAGGGGTTGATGGTGGGGGTGACGGCGGGACTGATACCGTGTCCGTTGACCCTCTTCGTCATGAACTTCGCGGTGATCCAGCATGTCACGGTCGTGGGCGTTCTATTCGCCATCTCCATGATGGTCGGGATTGGAATCACATTGTCCGTCGTCGCCATGCTGGCCGTTGTCTTTCGTGGCCGATTGGCAGCCCTGATAAGCGGACGGCCGGGGTTGTTGGAGACGACCTCCAGAGTTCTTGAGGTCTTGGTAGGACTGATCCTGATGGGAATCGCCGTTATTCAAATCGTCGGCTGATCCTTCCCACCTTGGCAGCAGCGTGGGCAGTTCTGGTGTGACCGAAATCACCCCCGCATCAGACTTGACATCCCGATGGCACGGTGCAAATTCTTACTCATGGGGTAGCGATCTCCCCACGAGGCCACGGCTGAAGAATCGCGTCCTTTGAACCCGAGAAACCGGAGGGACGCGCTATGCCGTCATTTCTTGAAATCACTCCCGACAAGCTGAACCGCATCATCGGCACGCCGAACGCGCCGACAATCATCGACGTCCGCAACGACGAAGATTTCGCTACCGATCCCCGCCTCATACCCGGGTCGGTGCGCCGCGATTACCGCACCGTTACCGGATGGGCTCAGGAGCTTAATGGACCGTCCATAATCCTTTGCCAGAAAGGCCAGAAGCTTGGCCATGGCGTTGCCGCTTATCTCCGGGCCGCTGGCAAAGTTGCCGAGGTCCTCGAAGGTGGATTTGAGGCATGGCGTGAATCAAAGGCCGCACTTGTTCCTGATGAAAGTCTGCCACCCCGTGACAGCCGCGGGCGAACTTTGTGGGTTACTCGCTCGCGACCGAAGATCGACAGGATTGCCTGCCCTTGGCTGATCAGGCGTTTCGTCGACCCGTCAGCGGTATTCCTGTTCGTTCCTGCTGCAGAAGTCTCGTCAGTTGCCGACCGGTTCAATGCCACACCCTTCGACATTGAAGAAGTATTCTGGAGTCATCGCGGCGAGCTTTGTACTTTCGACGTCATGGTCGAAGAGTTCGGCCTCGGGACCGAACCCATGCTCCGTCTTGCGACGATCGTCCGGGGGGCAGATACGTCGCGGCCGGACCTGGCCCCCGAAGTTGCTGGCCTGCTGGCAGCATCGCTCGGCCTGTCTCGCATGTTCAACGACGACCTCGAGCAGCTCGAAGCGGGCATGACACTCTATGACGCGTTCTACAGGTGGTGCCGTGACGCGAGCGATGAAACTCACAACTGGCCTAACCCGAGGAAGGGATGACGACCATGACCGACCTCGCAAAGACCAGCGTTCGAGCGGACGCAGCAGGCGACGACATCGTTCCACTCTCGGAAGCAGTAAAAGTGTGGGCGCGAGTGGCGGCGCTCAGCTTCGGCGGTCCCGCTGGCCAGATCGCGGTCATGCACCGCATCGTTGTCGACGAGAAACGTTGGGTGGGCGAACACCGGTTCCTCCACGCGCTCAACTACTGCATGCTCTTGCCAGGGCCTGAGGCCCACCAGCTTGCCATCTATCTCGGTTGGCTTCTTAACAAGACAAAGGGCGGCATGATTGCCGGCCTTCTGTTCGTGCTGCCGGGTTTCCTCTCCATCCTGGCGCTCAGCTACATCTACGTGATTTTCGGCGACATCACCGCAATCGAAGGCATGTTCTTCGGGCTGAAATGCGCCGTCCTTGCCGTTGTCATTCAGGCAGTCTTCCGCATCGGCAGTCGGGCACTCAAGAACAACGTGATGGTCGCCATCGCTGCGACGGCCTTCGTGGCGATCTTCTTTCTTCATGTGCCTTTCCCGATCATCATCATCACCGCCGGCATCATTGGCTATTTGGGAGGACGGGCGGGCTCTAGCGCGTTCAAAGCTGGCGGGGGCCACAAGTCCGGATCAGGCAAGATACTCGAAGACAGGGATTCAGCTCTCGGTGAAGATATTCCGCTTCACGCCAGGCCTAATCTTGTATGGTCGCTAAGGACCTCAGGTGCTCTGGCGGTACTCTGGCTTGCTCCGGTCGCGCTACTCGTCCTCACGCTTGGCTGGGACAATGTCTTCACGAAGATCGGCCTGTTCTTCAGCCAGATGGCCGTCGTGACCTTCGGCGGGGCCTATGCCGTCCTGGCCTATGTCGCGCAGGCGGCCGTGGAAAACTATGGCTGGCTTCGTCCAGGGGAAATGCTCGATGGTCTCGGCATGGCGGAGACAACGCCCGGTCCCCTCATCATGGTCACGCAGTTCGTCGGGTTTCTGGCTGGTTACCGCGATCCGGGCACGTTGTCTCCGTTAACCGCAGCGACCCTCGGCGCGATATTGACGACGTGGGTGACGTTCCTGCCCAGCTTCCTCTGGATTTTCGCCGGAGCGCCGTTCATCGAGAAGATGCGCGGCAACCTGGCGCTCGGCGGTGCAATGTCAGCAATCACAGCCGCTGTGGTTGGCGTTATCCTCAACCTGGCAGTCTGGTTCGGGCTTCATGTGCTGTTCGCCAAGGTTCAATCAGTCGCCATCGGGCCGATGACGATAGATTTCCCCGTGCCCGGTTCGCTTTCGCTCCCGGCTCTTGTTTTGACGCTACTGTCGATCCTGGCCATATTCCGGCTGAAGTTTTCAGTCATTGTGACGCTGTCAATATCAGCGGTGCTTGGAATTATCTATGCTATGATCTGATGTCGCTTTTGGGCCCAGAGCGGCCCCCGAAACCGAATAAAAAACAACGCCGGCATAGCTACCGGAATAGCGGGCGCGAGTTCGAATCCGTTCAAGAGCAACGTCCCTGTCACCCGTCTCACGACAGCGGATCCGAAAACAAAAATACATTCGCTCGTCTCGATAAGAAGCTGTCGTCGGCCGCGTCCGTGGCTGGTCAAGGCATGGCCAAACGCTGAACCGGCTAACCGCCTTGGCTCGACTGAGCGGCCGCGCTGAGCTTGCGACTTCCCTCAAGCAAATGACGCTGCAAAATTGCACTTGCAGCGTCGATATCCCGATCTCTGCAAGCATTTAGCAGAGCACGGTGCTCCTCCTGCGATTGCTGCTCATAGTCCAGGCTGGATAGCAATACACGTACGTAGCGGTCGGCTGCATCATGGTGGGTAGCAATGAGGTCGATAAGCCGCTCATTTTGGCAGGCACCGTAAAGTGTCATGTGGAACTGCTTATTCAGCGTCCCCCAACGCCCCACATCCGTCTCAGCGTCGATCTGGGCGAGAAATGTTGCCGCCCTGTCCAGATCGGCTGTCGTCAGCCCTGCATATGACAGGCGCAGGGCTTCCGTCTCCAGTAGCGAGCGAATGGAATAGATCTCCACAATCTCCTTGGCATCCATTCTTGCCACGAAGGCACCCTTTGTCGGGTGAATGGTTACGAGGCCCTCGCTTTCCAGAAGCCTCAAGGCATCACGCACAGGCATGCGGCTGAAACCAAATCGCGCGGCCAGTTCGTCTTGTCGGAGCGCGACGCCACCGCGAAGCTCGCCACCGGAAATTGCCTCGCGAAGAACCCTTGCGATACGATCGGCCACGGTCTCCGGCCGAATAGTTTCAGCATTTATTGCGACGAAATCGTCCATTGCCAACCTTCTCCGAGACAGCAATTTTCTTGATCATACCAGCGAATCTCGTATACGAGTATACGCGAATAGGAGAGTTTTGCTATGCGTTTATCGTCGGGGGCCGTGCCTTATTTCAGCCAGTGGGAAACGCCGGAGATGACGTCGCCTGTGCTTGCCGAAGGATCTGCGGCCCTGCTGCGTGATCCGCGCTGGCGGCAATCGGGCGCCGAGACGGTAGAGGAATATGCGCGCTGGGCGGTCAATGTCTGCGGCATGGCCTGCCTGAAGATGATCCTGGCAGCGCGCGGCGACCTGCATCCGACGCTTGCTCTCGCCCGTGCCTGCACCGCCTATGGCGGCTATGTCGTCAACGAACTGGATGCTTCGATCAAGGGACTGATCTATGCGCCTTTCGTGACCTATGTGGGCGAGCGCTTCGGGCTCTCGGCAGAAACGATGACGGGTGTCGCGACAGAGAGCATCCCCGGTCTGCTCGCCGAACGCCCATTCTTCATCGCCTCGGCCAATAGCGGCATACGCTGGCCGGAGCGCATGCCGCCCTCAAAAGGCGGGCATCTCGTTCTGGTGACGGCGGCGTCGGCTGATACGATCCGTTTCCACAATCCATCCGGCCATGATGCTGCGAGCCAGGCGGATGTGACGTTGCCGCTTGCCGTCTTTGACCGCTTCTTCGCCAATCGCGGTATCGCGATCGGCTTCTGACATCTATTTCGACACCAGATCAGTTTGGAGATTTTTATGACATCTTCCCGGGGCAGGCTACGCATCGCCGTTCTCTTCGGCGGGCGCTCGGCCGAACACGACGTCTCCATCATGTCGGCGACGAATGTCGTAGGGGCACTGGAGCCCTCGAAATACGAGGCGGTGCCGATCTTCGTGACGCGGGAAGGCGAGTGGCTGCTTAGCCGTTTCGAAAATGGCGTCCTCGCCAGGCCGGCAAGCGGCACCGAAATCGCGCTGATGCCCGGGGGGCGCGGGCGCATGATCGCCATCGACGGTGGCAAGATGAGCGATGGCGGAAAGATCGATATTCTCTTCCCCGTATTGCATGGCATTTTTGGCGAGGACGGCTCGGTGCAGGGGCTGGCGGAAGTGGCTCGCGTGCCGCTGGTCGGCTGCGGCATCCTGGGTTCGGCGACGGCGCTCGACAAGGATATCGCCAAGCAGTTGCTGCGGGCGGCGGGACTGCCGGTGGCGCGGGCAGTGACCGTGCAGGCGGATCGGACGCCGTCCTTCGACGAGCTTGAAAGCGAGTTGGGATTGCCGCTGTTCGTCAAGCCGGCGCGTCAGGGCTCTTCAGTAGGCGTGCGCAAGGTTTCCGGCAGCCAGGAATTTGCGCCGGCGCTTGCGGAGGGGTTCAAGCATGACCGCAAGCTGCTTGCCGAGGAATTCATCTGCGGCCGCGAGATTGAGTGCAGCGTGCTTGAGGACACCAAGGGCGGCCTGTTCGTTTCCCGCCCGGGTGAGATAATCCCGGCCGACAGCCATGGCTTCTATAGCTACGATGCGAAATATATCGACGAGGACGGCGCGGCGCTGAAGGTTCCGGCAGAGCTTCCGCCAGAGGTCGAGACGAAGATCCGCGAGACGGCGGCGCTCGCCTTCCGGGCGCTCGGTTGCGACGGTATGGCGCGCGTCGATTTCTTCCTGACCGAGGACATGGCTTTTTTGGTCAACGAGGTGAACACCATTCCCGGATTCACCGATATCAGCATGTATGCGAAGGCGATGGCGGCAAGCGGCGTCAGCTATCCTGATGTCATCGATCGGCTGGTCGAGCATGGTCTCGCACGCGCCGGCCTCTGAGCCGCAAAATGTCTCTTCCCGGTGTGGCAGACATGCACCGGGAAGAAAAACGCCGCAGCTTCGTCTGCTCTTGTCACAAGAACTGGAATAAACCGGATTAATTGCCGTGGCATGCCTGCGTCTGCTGTGTTTTTTGCGTTTTTGGCGGGTATGTATTTCATAACCTATTGAAAACTGGCGGTGCGCATCGTTTCAATTAGCCAGCAAAACCAAAGTCAGGGCGGCGCCAGCGAGTGTGAATGAATTGTGTTGCAAGTGCTTGGCCAATCCACGGCGCGTGGTCGACGGTGCCAATCCATTCAAGGCGAAACCGTTTTGGCTCTTCGACCGATCAAGGCCAATGGCCTGCAATGCCCTTGGGCCCGTGGCTATCGCTCCTGCATCGCCTCAGACGCCACCTGCGCGACTGGCGACCAGAAATAGTCAATGATCCTGCGTGTGCCGGTCTTGATTTCCACCGAGACGGCCATACCGGGTGAAAGCGGTCGCATCACCCCGTCAACGTTTATCTCTGTTGTATCGAGCCCAATCGTTGCCGGGTAAACGAGGTTTTGCAGCCGTTGCACATTTCCGCCTGGCACAACACTCCTGAACTGCGGGGCGGCCTGTTCTTCCATCGCCTGTGCGTCGGGATTGGGGATGGCGTCCCGTGCCACGGTTTTTACAGTTCCGGTGAGAACACCATAACGGGTGAACGGAAACGTTTCGACCTTGATGACGGCTGGCTGGCCGGGCTTTACGAAGCCCACGTCCTGATTTGCGAAAAAAACCTCGATCTCAAGCGGCAGATTGGCGGGGATGATGCGCATGATTTCGGTCTCCGCGGACACGACCTGTCCGGTCGTGGTAATCGAGGAAGCCTGGATCACACCGTCGGACGGGGCATAAATCGCCGTCGCGGCGAGCCGTTTCTCAGCCTTCACCAGCTCCTGTTTTGCTTCGTCCATCTGCCGGGCAAGGTCACCCGTTTTCTGGATATTGTCGGCAACGAATGTCGACAGGACCTTGTTTTTGTCGGTCTCTGCAACGGCGAGACTTGCGTGTGCTTCGAGCAACTGTCCTGCGTAGGTCGACAGGGTTGCCTCTTCTTCCCGCAAAGCCTGTGTGGCATCAAGGACGTCCGATTTTCTGCCGGCGGCGCGCTCGAGAAGGCCTGACCGCATCGAGACACGCTCCGTCAGCGTGGTGATCAGGTTAGCCTGCGCGCGTGACATGGATTCCAGTCGGTCAATCGATGCCGACTGCAATTGCGTCTGGGCGGCGAGATTTCTCATGGTCTCCTTGAGCTGCAGAAGGTTGGCTTTCAGGATTGCCGTTTCCCGCAGGCGAATGGTTGCCTGCGTATTTGCCGCAAAATCGGGGACGACATCGCCAGCTATATCGGAACCTGCGTTCCAGTCGTGGTTTTCGACGGTGGCAAGTTCCGTCATCCGTCGCACATGTTCAGCCTGCAAGGCCTCGATTGTCGTCCGCAGGCGAGCGTCTTCCGCCTTCAGTTCGATGTCATCGAGTTTCACCAGAAGGTCGCCTGCCTGGACCTCGGTGCCGTTGGCAAAAGGCGCCGAAACCACACGTCCGGAGATCGTTGACTGAACGACCTTGACACGACCAGAGGGCTGAACCTTTCCCTGTGCGGTCGCAACCACATCGATCCTGCCTATAAAGCTCCAGATCAGTGCCGAGGCTGCGACGATGCAGACGAACCAGATGAGGGCGTAGCGGACCGGGGAGGCGGGCTTTTCGATGATTTCGAGGGCGGCGGGGAGAAAGTCGCTGTAATCGGGGCTGACCTTTGTGTTCGTTGCCCCGGTCGGTACAGGTCGCGTCTTACCCCTCATTGGCTCGACCCCATCTGCAAGTCCCACAGGTGTTTGTAGAGGCCACCATCCCGGGCAAGCAAATCGTCATGGCTGCCTTCTTCGACGATCCTGCCGTCGGCCATGCCGATGATGCGGTTACAGCTCCGGATGGTTGCGAGCCGGTGGGCGATGATCAACACTGTGCGGCCCTGAACAATGTGACGCATGTTTGCGAGGATCAGTCTCTCACTTTCATAGTCGAGCGCGCTGGTTGCCTCGTCCAGAATGAGGATCGGTGGGTTGACCGACAACGCCCGGGCAATTGCCAGCCGTTGTCGCTGCCCGCCTGAGAGGTTTGCACCGCGTTCCTCGATGACGGTGTCATAGCTTTTCGGCAGTTTCGCAACGAATTCATCTGCGCCTGACAGGCGGGCGAGATTGATGACGGCCGCGCGCGACATGGCAGGATTGGCGATACTGATGTTTTCGTGGATCGTGCGGTTGAACAGCATGTTTTCCTGAAGCACGACGCCAATATTGGAGCGCAGCCAGGCCGGATTGACATGGGCAATATCCTGACCGTCGACCATGACCTGGCCGCTGGAGGGCAGATAGAATCGCTGCAGAAGCTTGGTCAGCGTCGATTTTCCCGACCCGGAAGGACCGACGATGCCGATCACTTCGCCCGGGCGAACGGACAGCGAAATGTTCTTCAGGATTTCCGGACCATCACTGGAATATCGGAAGTTTACGCCCTTGAACGAAATTGCGCCTTTCGGCGGCGGCAGGGTGACCGGGACCGCCGGCTTGGGCTCCTCGGGTGCATTGAGGACGTCTGACAACCGCTCGACGGATACCTGTACCTGCTGAAAATCCTGCCAGAGCTGTGAGAGGCGAAGAACCGGCTGAAACACCTGGCCAGCGATCATGTTGAAGGCGACGAGCCCGCCGACAGTCAGTTCATTGTCGATGACGGCCTGTGCACCGAACAGAAGAAGCGCGGCGGAGGTGATCTTGTTGACATACTGGATAGCCGTCTGGCCCTTCGCGGCGAGCATCGTCGCTGCAAAGGAAGACTGCACATAGGCCGCCAGACGCTCTTCCCATTGCGCGGCAACGACCGGTTCGACGGCTGATGCCTTGAGGGTCTGCATGCCGATAACGGACTCCACGAGCAATTGCTGGCTGAGGGCACCCCGGTCGAATTTTTCATCGATGCGATGTTTGAGGGAAGGGCGGATCAAAAATCCGATGAGCACCAGGAACGGGATGGAGGCGACCACGATCCAGGCAAGCACCGTGGAATAGGCAAACAGCACCGCGATAAAGACGAAGGTGAAGATGAGATCAAGGACTGAAAACAGCGCCTGTCCGGTCAGGAAATTGCGGATGGTTTCGAGTTCACGCACCCGCGCAACGGTTTGGCCGGCGGCGCGGGTCTCGAAATAGTTCAGTGGAAGGTTCAGCAGGTGACGGACGAGCCGGCGTCCGAGCTCCACATCGATACGGTTGGTCGTATGTGTCAGTGCATAGGTGCGCAGATACTGAAGCACGACGTCGAACAGGCCGATGGCGGCAAGTCCGATGATCAGGACCGTCAATGTCGAGTAGCTTCGGTGGGCCAGCACCTTGTCGACCACCACCTGAAAAAACAGCGGCGAGACAAGGGCAAAGAGCTGCAGGAAAAGCGAAGCGAGAAAGACATGGGCGAGGGCGCTCCTGTAGCGCCAGAGCGACGGCAGAAACCACGCGAACCCGAAACGGCGCTGAAACGCTGAAACGTCCGAAAATCCCCGCTGGAGCAGGATGAAGTTTCCCGACGTTAGCGACAGCAGTTCCTCGAGTGGCACGGTCCGGCTGATGAAGCTGACGGGATCCACAAGCCGATAGCTGTTTTCTTCCGTTTTTCCCGCAAAAACGGCAAATCCTCCGTCGTCCAGGACGGCGATACATGGTGTCGGGATTATTTTTCCACTGGCAAACCGCTCCTCGCGAACGGGTTTTGCCTTCAGGCCCACACGTTTGGCAGCCCGCAGGATATCGTCACGGGTCGCCTCTGTGGTGAGTGCCAGTTCCCGTGACAGGTCTGCCGGATTGCAGGAAATCCTGAAGAACGCTGCGACGGCGGCGAGCGACGCCAGTCCGGCGTCGGCATTCGTCGTGGAGGAGGGGTTGAGTAAACCTGTATCCATATCTCAGATCAGTTGGTGAGCGGATCTGCAGGGACCTGCAAATCCGCATGAGGTGAAAATGGACTGGTTTATCAGGTCGGCGATAATGGCTGATATGCCAGCCGGACGTCGCCGACGAGGCGGGTTTGACCATCAACCTTTTCGAGGAAGCTGGTTCCCGTGATGGCTGAACCATCAGCGAAGTTCTGAGCGCCGTCCGCAGTGGGTATCAGGTTGATGTATTTGATACCGAGTTGATCGAGCGTTGAGAGCTCGCCCGCCTCGCTGACACCATTCTGGTTGATATCCTGCCAGACACGGAACTCGCTCCAGCGGGTATCCTCGGCACTCAGCAAACCGTCGTTGTTTGTGTCGAAGACGAGCCGAACAGCTTCCAGATCGGAGTTGGTCGAGCCCTGTTCCTCGGTGGGCCAGAGAGTGAAGGCGAGTTCTTTTGCCTGGTTGATTATGCCGTCCGGACCTGGAGAACCATCTGCAGCAACGTCAATAGCAAGGAAACCGTCCTGTGGGCCGATCCAGGCCGTTGTTTCGCGGTCGGCATCATTTTCCCAGTCAAAAGATGGTTGGGAAACGCCGTCTTCCGAAGAGAGACCAAGCGGACGCAGATCGATGTGTCCGTCATTGTTCAGATCAAACGCGATTGGTTCACGAACTGGTCGTCCGGATCGCCAGGAATCGACCACCTGACCTCGCGTATTGTAAAGGTACCATCCCCAATCAGTCGTGCTATTGTACCAATAGTCTCTGCGTGTACCGTCATCATAAAACTCGACTTGTGCGGTCATCCTGCCGCCATTGTCGAAGCTTTGTTCGACGCGGCTCCAGACCTGATTTCCAAGGACGTCATAGAATATTGCATTTCTTGTGCCATTGTCGTGAATGACATTTATGTAAGTGTCACGTCCGGCGGCGTCGCGACCTCGTTCGTCGCGCCACCAAGAGCGCGTATTGTTGACGTCGAGTTCAACAAAAACCTGGCTTCCGTCATCGTTCAGTTGTTGGGTGTAGTAGTGGCGGCCGGCGCTGTCAAAAAGATTAAAGTACCGTTGCCATGGCTGGGAGTTCGCCGGATCATAGACTATCTCCGTACGATTTCCATTGTCCATGTATTCAACTTGGAATGTGAGCCGACCTGACGTGTCGAAAGATTGACCGAGTTTGGACCATGGGTGGATGTTTGAAACATCGATCGTCGTGGCATATACTGATCCGTCGTCGTTCAGTTGATGCGCATAGAAATGATGCCCGGCGTTGTCGAACTCGTTTATGTAGCGCGACCAGACCTGCGTATTGGCGACATCGAACGTATATTCGGCCCTCGTGCCATTATCGTAAAAATTAATCTGCGTGAGCAATCTGCCCAGCCCGTCGAACGTTTGGTGGACCTCGCGCCACACCTCGGTATTGCGCGTGTCAAAATCAATCAGGCTCGTCCTGACGCCGGATGCATTGAAGTACTCAGCCTTGATCCTTTGTCCGGTTTCGGCGACGAAGGTTATGACAATCGACGTCCCATTATCGAGAAACTGCTTTTCAATCGTCTTTTGCCCTGCGGCGTTATAGGTCTGTTCGACCCGTGTCCAATCCTTGCTGTTTAAAGGATCGTACAAGGTGGCCGATGTTACATGGCCCAAAGACGAGATATTGGTGACACTCGTAACGCTGCCGCTGGCTGCGTCAAAGGAAGTAGTGCGCGAACTGCCATCAAACGCGATTGCGGTTTCCTGTGTTTTACGGCCCAGGCCGTCGAAGGACGTGCGGAAAACAAGAGTTCCGACGGAGTTGGTCTTGTCCACGACCGAGCCCGATACGGCTCCGTTTGCACCCAGCGTTTCCTTTTTCAGTATGACTGAACCATCTTCTCTCACGATGGATGTATTCCGCTCATCGACGTCACCATCGTTGTCGATATCTTTGTTCAAAATTGTGGTTTGGCCGTCTGCGCTGGTTAAGAGCGTGCCCTTCGACAAAACAGAGCCTGTTGTACCTTTTTCGAGAATCTGGGCCGCCACAGAGCCGTCTATCTGTCGTTGGGAAATCATGACAGTTTCGAAAACACCGTCACCGTCATAATCGTAGCGTGTTGTTGTTTCGCTCCCGTCGAAAGAGCTTTCGCTTTCGACAGTATGGGCGACGGCAGTTTTCCAGATGATCCCTCCGGAGGGCAGATATTTTGTGTCTCGGGCAATAGTATTGTTCGTGACGGTCGAACGGGTCTGGCCGGTGATCAGCGTTTCTACACGTTCGATCTGATCAAACGTGCCATCGCCATTGAGGTCTTTCGAAATAGTCCGATATCTCCCGTCGGCCGTCGTGTGATCCGTCGAACCGTATTTTGTCGATCCCGTAGCGGCGTGCGTATCGAGCCGCTTTACAAGACGGCTGCCATCCGCATTCAGGGTTCTCGTTTCGATGCGCTTCTGATCAATGATCCCATCGCCATTCAGGTCCCACGTCGTGGTTGACGACAGTCCGTCCGATGCCGTGACTGATACGATGCGCTGGAGAATGGCGCCATTTGTCGCAAAGTTCGTGGTCGTTGACGTGCGCTCGCCCCACCAGGCCAGCACATCGCGGCGGCTTTGGTCGACAACACCATCACCATCGACGTCAATGGTAATGTCGTTCCGATCTTTCTCGGCGCTTGTCACCGAGGTTGTCTTGCTGAGTAACTGTCCGGTATTGCCGAACCGGGCGGCTTCCTCGATGGTCGAGCCGTCAGCTCTTGTGAGCGTGCTTGTACGGGTTGTACGGTCCGACAGCCCTGTGCGCTGCTCCAGTGTTTCGCTGCTCAGTCCATTCGCGGAGGTTGTAGTTGTCGCAGCAGACAGCAGGGATCCGTCGGATTTCGTGCTCCGGATCTCGCGTTTAACAGAGCCGTCTGCATTGTACGTAGTAACGTCCGTCGAGAGTTGCGTGAACACTCCGGCGCCTGTCGGGTCCCATTTCGTCGTAACGGAAAGACCATTGGCACTTGTTGTTGTGTTACGCTGGCTGGCAAGCACCCCGCCTGCATGGGTGCTGATTGTTCTCGACCTGCTGCCATCTCCACTCAGGCTTGTTTCGTCTGTAGAAGAGAAGTCCGTCGATCCATCCGCTCCGAGATCAAAGGTCTTCAGAAGAAACAATCCATTTGCAGTCTCGTAACTTGTCTGTCGATCCGACAGGAGCATCCCGCTTCCGCTTCGGCTGTATACCTGTGCGGCATCGATCTTCTTTCCGTCGGCTTCAATGGTCGTCGTCTGATCGAACTTCCGATCAAACACGCCGTCACCATCAAAATCGTATTCGACAGTGGCGTGTGTTCCATCCATCTGATCGGTTGTTTTTTTGATCCCGGTGGTGCCGCCATTGGCAGCGAAATCCTTGAAAACACGCTCGACTGCACCATCGGCCTTCAGGGTCCGCGTCAGTTCCTGGTCAATGATACCGTCGCCATTGAGGTCCCGCGAGATTGTCGAGGTAATCCCGTGCACGCTTTCCGATCGGATCTCACGACTTGCCAATGAACCGTCAGCCCTGGTTACGCTGATGGTTTCCGTGGCAGTTCCGTTGGCGTTGAGGACCTTGACCTCACTTTGCGTTCTTGCAAGAGACGAGCCGTCGTACCACGAGACGCGCTTCGTCAAGCCATCCCTGCTGTAGAAGGTTGTCTGTTTTACAAGGCTACCTTCTGCGGTCCTCGTTTTCGAGACAGTCTGTGTCCGGCTGCCATCCGATGCAATTGTTGTGACATCAGATCCGCTTGCATCGACAACACCATCACCATCAAAATCCGTACGCCACTGGGTCGAAAGCCCGTTAGCAGACGCTTCAGAGATGTGTCTGCTGCCGATTGCGCCCGCCGGCGACAGCCTCTCGGTTGTCTGGTTTTCAACTCCATTCGCATTACGAGAGGTTGTTATACGGCGATCGACGATGCCGTCCCCATCGGTGTCAGATTCAAGGTGGCTACTCATTTTATCGGCGCTGACAGTTATCGCCGTCTTTGAGATCAAGGTGCCGTTGCCGCTCTTTGCGCTAATCTCTTCCGTGACCGAACCATCGGCATTGATAGTCCGAACAGAAGCAAGAACCTGGTCAAAATGGCCATCCCCGTCGAAGTCCCGCGATGCAACGGTACTTAAAGCATTGCCGCTCGTGACGACTTTTTCCCGCACCACAAACGTGGTCCCTTGATAGGAGGAAACAGTTTTCGCAACCGAACCGTTTTGCTCATAGACGGTGGACTGTACGGACCTCGTGTCTGCAATACCGTCGCCGTTGAAGTCCTGTTCCGAAACAACGCTCAAGCCGTTGCCGCTGGTCAGGACCGAGGAGCTCTGGATAGTGGCGCCATTGGCACTTTTTCTGACAGTTGTTTCCTTTCGGCTTCCGTCGCCATTGATGACTGTGTCGACAGCCGTTGAGTAATCTGTCGTGCCGTCTCCATTGATGTCGGTTTCAACGGTTGTGCTGAGACCGCTCGCACTGACTGTTTTTCTGGTCGAACGATAGATTGTGCCACTTCGCGTGAACAGCTTTTCCTCGAGGACGGCCTGCCCGTTTACAAGGGTGGTTTCTGCTTCGTGTTTATCAACGACGCCGTCGCCGTTAGAATCGGTAACTGCGATCGTCGTCAACCGGTCAGCGGAAATATCGACTGTCGTGCGTCCAAGGAGGGTGGAGTCGTCGCTCCGGATAGTGACTGTCTTTGTCCGGCTTGCGTCGTCGTTAAAGACGACAACCTCTGACGTTTGCCGATCAACCGATCCGTCGCCGTTCAGATCTTCGGCAGTGGCACGGCTTGTTGCGTCAGGGCTGGTGGTTGAAGTTACCTGCGAGATAAGGTCGCCGTCGCGTGACAGAACGCGTTCCGACGTCATTGCTGAACCATCCGCAAACACGGACTTCGTCGTTGAGACTTCGCTGTCGGTTAAGCCATCTCCATCAATGTCTGTTGATACAGAACTGGAGGAACCATCTGCCGAAGTAGCTGTCGTGGAACGCGAAATCAGGGAACCGTTCGCACTAAACAGGCTTTCGGTCTTGCTCGTCGCGCCATCGGAGCCAGTTGAGGTGACGATATTCGTATCAACCGCTCCGTCGCCGTTGGCATCGAAAGTTTCAGTGATGATCTTCTGATCGGCTGAGGTGATCACGACGCGTCGCGACAAGAGGCTCCCGTTTCCACTTGTAACCGTTTCCGTTCGTGTCCTTTCGCCAGCGGCATCAACAATCGTGATGTCGGAACTGTAGATGTCAATGGACCCGTTTCCGTCAATATCGCGCGTGAGATATGTCGACTTGCCGTCCTGCGTCGTACGCAACGTCGTTTTGCCAAGAAGAGTGCCGTCGGCAGCATAGGAGGCCGACTCGGCTGTAACGTCTCCCGTTGAAGTGACTGTGGTGATCTCCTGCGAGCGCCGATCTGTTGAACCATCGCCGTCGAGGTCACGCGTTGTCGTTTTTTCAGTGCCGGTAGTGTTTCTTGTCGTTGAAACAGTCGTGCTTGTGAGAACGGCGCCGTCTCTCGCCAACTCCTTAACCGTTCGTGTCCTGTTACCGTCGTTTCCAATGGTCGAGGTTTCGGTCTCGATCATATCGGCTACACCATCGCCGGTTACGTCGGTCGATGTGGATTTGCTGAGCCCGTCCGCCGTTGCTGTTGCGACTACGTTCTTGAGCACTGATCCATTACGGCTAAGCTGCTGGGTCGTCGTCCGTGTCGAACCGTCTCCCAATTTCTCAAAGACCTGATATTGATCAACCAAGCCCGTGCCATATTGATCGAGCAGCGTTGTCACCTGTTTTTTATCAGCGGAAGTCTCGGTTTTTGTGCTGTTGGCTATGGAGTTGTCAGCGTTGAAATTCGTGACAATTTCGACATAACTTCCATCTTCAGTCGTATAGGATGATTTGGTCTGGCGTCGATCGTAGGTACCGTCGCCGTCATCATCGAAGTTCGTAGTAACCGTTGATCCGTCAGACGATTTCGTAACCAGGTTGCGAAACGCAATGCGCCCGTCTTTGGTGTAGCCGACAATCAGTTCGCTGGAAGAACCATCAGCGTCAGCTGTGACGGTGCGATCCAGTTTGTATCCATCCTGCTCGCTTGCCAGGATCGCGTCACCAACCGCTCCTGTGCTGCCATCTACCCTGGTAAAGGTTGTCGTGCCGGCTATCGCGGATCCGTCCGAAAACGTTTGTCCGGTACCCGTCGACGTCAAGTCTATGGAAACGATACCCAGCTCACTCAGGGATTTTAGTTGACCGTTAATCGCTACCTTGAATTCGGTCCAGCGGCTGTCGCCAGCATCGAGTTTACCGTTTTGGTTCGTGTCAAAAACATTCCTCACTGCTTCCAAATCGCCTGACGCCGACGAGTCCCAGTCCGTGAACACGAATTCGCTAGACCTGCTGATTTTGCCGTCACCGTCACCGTCCAGAACAAGGACACCCGTGCCGTCGCTGGCCCAGGCCGTGCGACGAAGGAAGCCGTCGCCGTCGAAATCAACGAACTGGGAAGATTCGCTAAGCTCGTCGACGTTCAGGCCGTTGCCACTTAAGTCCAAGAGAATTGGTTTGTTATTCGTATCATTGCCCTTGCTGTTATTGTTTTTGTTGCTATTTTTAGTCGCTGACTTGTTTCCGTCTTGGGTCCATCGGTCCCTCGACCAGTCGTAAGACCAGCCTCCCTGGTCATAGATTTCACTTGCTATAGGCAAGCCGACTTGCACATTACTCGAGAAGTCACTGTGTTCATGGCCATTCCCATCTCCGCCGGGGTCGCCTCCAATGCCTCCTATGCCCCGCACGCTTCCTACTGTCGTCCACCCGGGTGTCGCTGTGTAAAAGTCACGAACGACGAATGCTCCTGGTTGATAAGGCGCTGCAGCAATCGGGACTATTGATGTAGGGCTTTGTATGGCGACATTAAGCGCTGTGGTCGTTTGAAGAGGCATGAGAGTAGCGGACACGGAAACTGCTTCTGGTGCCGAAATCACGGGCTGGCTTGAGAGTAGTCCAACAGCCGGGCTGGAAACGACAGTGGTTTGCGTGTTTCCGTAAAGTAACTCACTCAGAGAAAAAATTACCTCACTAACAGGACCAGCAAGGAGGCTCGTTTCAAAGTTTAATCCGGCGTCAACCCCAACGCTTAAAAATGTTACTGACGCGTCGAATGCCGTCTGGTCGGTTCTTATACGTTCAACGGAAACACGTTCTTTCTCTATATCGTAATCGTCACTCCAATTACCATCGAATGCGTCAAGAAGATTCGGCCAGGTCGCTTTGCTCAAAGGCCAGATAGCCTCCACGGAATTCCAGCCGAGATTATTTACGAGAACGTCAATAGCTGCACTGGGAGCAACCCCATTTCTGGCAAGCGCGTCGACATACGATTGTTCTATTTCGTAAGTTCTTGGAAGATTTAAGTCGTTATTTCTAACGTATTCTAGATAGTTTCCGAGATGAGTTTCCGCAACTGCGGAGAACTTTGTTCTATAAGTGTCATATCCCACGGTATGCGTCCAAGTAGATATAACAAGAAATTGCGACAATGTCGGAGGAAGGCTGTTTGACGTGATTTGAGCCGCTGCCACAGCATATCTGTCTCCTCCGTCTGCGAGCGCTTGCCAAGCTCCGTGGACGTCTCCTATCTCAGCCAAGCGTTCAGCACGGGCCAATGTTTCTCTGCTAATGCGTAGCGCCATTACTTAACTCCATGTGTCGCGATTTGGGAGCGAAATACAGCTTCGCTAATGTTGCCAACCGTTCTAACAGCGCATTCGATAGAATCGTTAACGTCTTTGCTCGATTTTATGTTTGTGTGTACGATATAATCTCGATTTGAGTTTTGATAATCTACTGTCATGGTGCTTGGATTATTCTTATTTCCTATATTTACTATGGAAATTATCCTATTGTTCGAGACAATTAAATATCTTGCCTCCCTGGCAAGCGGAGCGATTCCCACCTTGCGCAATGCTATTGCGAAATCGACAGAGTGGTAAGTTCGAAATCCAACTTGCCCGCTATGATCGCGTGATATGCTCCGAAATACTTCTGGGGCGTCCCTAGGGGATGAGAGATAACTATTAATAGTGTAGTATATATTTTTTTCGATCTTGGTGAGCTCAAAATCTTTAAACTGAATCGGTTGAGTTGTTAAAGATGCGCCGCTCCACTCTAATGATATGTATAAATCGTCGCCGTTACACAAGTTGTGCGATGAATCTATTGTCATGGCGTGGTACGTTAAATATTCTTTGCCTCCGATTGTGTGAGAGTATGACTTATTTATTTTTTTTATATTCAAATTGGCGAATAAGTCGTACTCATTATTTCCGAGTATTACATGTTTGGTGCCGATTTGTGAGGCGACAGCGTATTTGTTATCGTTCAAAAATATCGAAATCGTTGACAGCAACAAGGCCGCTATAGATAGTAATTTTAATATAGGTGTAGGACGATTGGGCGCAGTTTCTATCTGGTGCGAAGAATTCGGTTGTCGATATTGCTCAATGGATATCAAGTAATCGTCGATCATAGTATGTAGGAGCCTCCGATACCGCGGCCACCGAGCGCCCTTACAAGGCGATCTGTTTCTTTGATCCTGTACCCGGTCGTAACGTGTAAAAAAAGGTAACCCGCGCCTACAGACACTGACCATTGTTTCACAGCAGAAACAAGCGCAATGAAAACTTTTGCGCGTCTCAGTGGCGTGAGATTCAGATCTACGGCAATGAGGTTAATGCTCACAATTCGGGATTTTTCCGTTAATATATATTCGCTGGCTGAGGCCCACGCCAGCCCGTCTGCCTCGCCGTTTCGCTCTGCAATGATACCAATCATATTCGACGGGCGAGACAGGATGAGTTTAAAGTGCTGGTCTAGCTTTACGTGAGACAGTTCTTCACCGTGAAACAGTGTTGAAGCATGGTGCTGCTGTATGAGTAATCGCGCTTTTTCGATATCTTGCGCTGAAAAAAGGCGCACTCGCAGATGGCCTTCAGCAATCCCGGTGTTTATTCCGGCGACGTCGGTAGTCGCATTATCCGTCCGTTGCTGATCCATTTCGCCCCCGAAAACCACCCGCAGATTCACCGATATCATTATGCGCAGTTTCGTCAACTTCAAATTGAAATTTGAGCATGCTCAGCGTTGAACGACGTTGCAGGTGGTTTCGATGTTTGCTTACGAAGCCGTGTTTGAGGTCGATAAGCAACTGTATTATTGACCGTTGGAAACGAAGTCGCCTGACCACCTCACATCCGCATCCCGAGCCCCTTGGTCAAACCGGGCGAGAGCTTCTGCTTCTGGACGAGCTCGGCGTGGTGCGCCCGCTCGACCAGTCCGGCCACCTGGCTGATGCGTTTGACGGAGACACGGGCGTCTGCCGTGACCCTGAGCCTGTCCATATCCTCGTTGCGCAGGTTTGCGGTCCCGAACCGCTTCGTCAAAGCTTCCCTTATTGCGTTGACCTCCTGCAATGCCTGCCGGCCTTCTGTTGTATTTTCCATCTGGAGGACGAACGCCGGCCTTTGCTCATGGGAAAGCGCACCGAGGCGTGAGAGGATTTCCTCGCTGCGCCGCGTGAGGGCGGGGACCTCGACGACATCACGCTTTTCCCGTTGCCATGTTTCCGAGCGGTGCTCGTTTTCCAGATGCCGTAGCCAGCTTCTGGCGGCGTTCCCGACAAGCGTCGCAACCGATCCGGCGTAGTGCAGCGCCTGTTTTCTGTCCCTGTTGTCACCGAGGATGCCCGACTTGCCGCGGAGCGCCCCGAACTGGTCTGGCCGCTCGCGGATGGC